>JACCTM010000085.1 GCA_013812385.1 Geodermatophilaceae bacterium
AGGTTGCCCGTGGGCAGCCCGAGGGTGGTGAATCGGATCAACGCGGCCTGGCTGGTCCGGCACATCCCCCCACGGCTGCTGGGCGCCTCGGTCGGCGGCATCATCGTGCTGACCAACGCCCGCACGCTGCTGCGCAGCGACTGGATCGATGCGCCGGTCGGCCTGCAATGGGCTTTCTACGGACCGATCTTCGCGATCTGGGTGGCCGCGGTCGTCTACTCCTTCGGTCAGTACCGCAAGGATCGGGCGAGCGAGTCCGCCGACGCCATCACAGCGGCGCAAGCGGCCGAAGCAGAGGCGATCCGGGCCGCCTCCTCCCGCACGACCCGGCCGGAGAACGCCGAGACGGTCGCTACCGACGCTGGCGTGCGGCCCTGACCGAGAACAGCACAGTGGGCAGGATCAGCGCCGCGGCCACCGCGTTCAGGCCGCCGAAGCCGATCTGACCCAGCGCAACGCCGGACAGGGCACCCCCAGCGGCGCCCACCAGGTTCATGACCAGATCCGAGGTCCCCTGCACCCGGGTACGTACGGTGCTGGGGACGGACTCGGCGAGCAGGGTGGAGCCGGCCACCAGACCCGCGGACCAGCCGAGCCCGAGTAGGAAGAGCCCGACCATCAGCTGGGGCTCGGAGTCCCCCGAGGTGCCGGCGGTCAGCGCGGCGGATGCCAGCAGTAGTTGACCGACCGCAATGGTCACCACACGGCCACGCTTGTCGGCCAGCCACCCGAAAACCGGCGAGAAGGCGAACATTCCCGCAATATGCAGGCTGATCGTCAGGCCGACGATCGTCAAGGTCGCCCCGTGCTGGCTCAGGTGCACCGGCGTCATAGTCATGATCGCGACCATCACGGCGTGGCTGAGCACAATCGCGGACATGCCCAGGCGGGCCCGGGGCTGATGCCACACGATCGACCAGACCGAGCCCGTCGGCAGGTCCGCGCCGGGTCCGGGTGCCCGGCTCGCGGCGGCCCTGAGGGCAGCTTGGTCGAGTTCCAACTGTTGGGACAGCAGGAGCGGGTCCGGGTGCATCAGGGACAGGATCAACCCGGCGGCCAGCGCCATCCCCACGGCGCAGAAGACGAACGGCCCGACCAGTGGCGGGATGCTCAGCGCCTCGGCTACGACGCGTCCGGGCTCGCTGAGGTTTGGCCCCAGGACTGTCCCGAGGGTCGTGGACCAGACCACGAGGGACAGATCCCTGCCTCGCTTGGCCGGCAGGGCGAGGTCTGTTGCGGCATAGCGGGATTGAAAGCTCGCTGCGTTGCCTGAGCCGGCCAGCAGCATGCCGACGATCAGCAGCAGGTAGGAGCCGAGGATGGCCGCCAGCACAACGATGCCAGCGCCGACCGCCGCCAGCCCCCAGCCCAGGCTGAGGCTGCGCCGACGTCCCAAACTCGCGGCAACGGCAGCCAGTGGCAGCGCCAGCAACGCCGCGCCGAGGACGATCGCCGTCGATCCACCGCCGGCCAGGATCTCCGAGCCCGAGATGTCGAAGGCGAGCAGGCTACCGACCGAGATCGCGGCCCCGATCCCCAATCCACCCGCTACCTGCGCTGCGGCGAGAACCCAAACCGTGCGGCGGTGGATCGCTCGCACCGACGGGTCGGTGAGGACCGGTGAGGTGCCGGAAACAAGTCCGCTCGGCTGCCGCAGGCGATCATCGGCGCGCAAGCGCACTCGCCATTCGGTTGACGATCTCGTCGAGAATCGGACGGGGGGTGGCCAGATTCAGTCGCACGCAGCCCCGGCCGGCATCCCCGCAGTCCTCGCCCTCGGTGAAGACCACACCGGCGTGATCGGCGAAGAAGCTGCCCGGCCGGTCCCCCAACTCCGCCAAGGCGGTGCAGTCCAGCCAGCCCAGATACGTGCCTTCCGGCGGCCGGTAGACGACGCCGGGAAGTCGCTGGGCGACCAGCTCGCCGAGCCGCAAACGATTGCCGTCGAGATAGCCGAGCACTTCGTCCAACCAGGGGCCTGCGCTGCGGTAGGCCGCTGCGTTCGCGATCAGCCCCGGGTTGCTGGTTCCGA
>JACCTM010000212.1 GCA_013812385.1 Geodermatophilaceae bacterium
TTCTTCGCCAATCTGACCGCCGGCGACCCTGTGGTGGATCCACCGGCCGCGCCGGAACTCGTTGATCCCAGTGAGGTCAGCGTCTCGGTCTTCAACGGCTCCGGTGCCGGGGGCCTCGCGGGGCAGACCCAGAGCGAACTGGAAGCCGCCGGTTTCGTCGTCAGCTCGACCGGCAACGCCGACTCGAGCGATTACAGCCAGACCGAGATCCGGTACGCCGAAGGCCAGGAGAGCCAGGCGGCCACACTGGCCGGTGCCATCCCAGGTGCGGTGATCCGCGCGGATGCCGGCGTGCAGGGGAACGAGGTCCAGCTGATCCTCGGCTCAGACTTCAACGGGGTCGGCCAGGCCGTCGACCCGGCTGAGGTGCCGGATGCCGGTGCGCCGGAGGTACCCCGTACTGCCGCTGACACCGGGTGCATCAACTGAACCGAGCAGGCGCGAGCGGAGTGGGCGCGTCATGATCGCCACGGAGTTGTTCGCCGGCGCGCTGACCCGGGATCCGGCCGGCCCGCTGCTCACCTACTACGACGACGCCACCGGCGAGCGGACCGAGCTGTCGGCCACCACCCTGGACAACTGGGTCGCCAAGACCGCCAACCTGCTCACCGACGGCCTCGGTCTGGATCACGGGGCGAGCATCGCGGTCGTGTTGCCGCCGCACTGGCAGAGCGCCGCAGTCCTGTTGGGTGCCTGGGCCGCTGGCCATCGGGTCATGGATTACCCAGACATCGACGCGCCCGTACAACCAGATGCCGTGTTCTGCACCGAAGCTGACCTGATCGCCTACGCCGATGTCCGCTGCGACGTCGTCGGCCTGACCCTTCACCCGTTCGGACGGGGCCTTTCGGCCCAGTGGCGTGCCATCACCGACTATGCCGGGGAGATCGGCGGGTACGGCGATCAGTTCCGGCCGCCGATCCCGGTGGACCCGGTCGCCCCGGCCCTGACCGCCGGCAGCCTCGAGCTGACCCACGAGGGATTGGCAGCCGCTGCCGCCGAACTGGCCGACCGGCTGGGCATGACCGCGGGAGGCCGGATCATGGTCAGCCGAGACCTCGCCGTGGCCGCCGGTCCGGTCTCCTGGCTGCTGGCTCCGCTGGCTGCAGGCAGCAGCATCGTCCTGGTCACCGACGTGCAATCAGATCGGCTCGTGGCCAGGGCCGCAGCGGAGAAGGTCACGGCTACCCTCGGGATCGAGCTCGCCGGAATCCCCGTACTGGGTGGATAACCGGTCCTAGGCGAGATGAGGTGCGAATGGACAAGGTCGTGAACAGTGCCGCAGAGGCGGTGGCTGACATCCCTTCAGGGGCGAGTCTGGCCGTCGGCGGCTTCGGCCTCTGCGGCGTGCCGATCGTGCTGATCAACGCCTTGTACGAGCAAGGGGCCACCGACCTGGAGACCTACTCCAACAACTGTGGCGTCGACGGTTGGGGACTCGGGACGCTGCTTGCCGCACACCGCATCCGGCGTACGGTCAGCTCCTACGTCGGGGAGAACAAGGAGTTCGCGCGGCAGTTCCTCTCCGGTGAACTGGAGGTCGAACTCACTCCGCAAGGCACCCTCGCCGAACGGCTCCGCGCCGGTGGGTGCGGCATCCCGGCTTTCTTCACCCCTAGCGGCGTGGGAACGCAGATCGCGGATGGCGGCGTGCCGATGCGGTACAACGCCGACGGCAGCGTCGCGCTGGCCAGCCCGCCGCGCGAGGTCCGTGAATTCGACGGGCAGACGTACACGATGGAGCGCGCCCTCATCGCGGATTTCGGACTCGTACGAGCCTGGAAAGGCGACCGGCACGGCAACCTCGTCTACCGCGAGTCGGCCGGCAACTTCAACAACCTCTGCGCCATGTCCGGCCGGATGACGATCGCCGAGGTGGAGATCATCGTCGAACCCGGGGAGATCAAGCCGGAGACCGTGCACACACCTGGGGTTTTCGTGCAGCGGGTGGTGCAGGTCAGCGCACAGGACAAGCCGATCGAGAAGCGCACCGTACGGCCCCGGCCGGGCGCTGCTGTGTTGGTCGGGACGCCTGACCAGGTCGAAGCCGGAGCAGCCTGATGGCACTGAGCCGTACCGAACTCGCCGCCCGAGTCGCTGCCGATCTCCAGGATGGGCAGTACGTCAATCTCGGGATCGGGATGCCGACGCTGGTGCCCAACTACATTCCCGACGGCGTACACGTCGTGCTACAGAGCGAGAACGGCATCCTCGGAGTCGGCCCGTATCCGTTCGAGGGTGACGAGGACGCCGATCTGATCAACGCCGGCAAGGAGACCGTCACGCTGTTGCCAGGTGCCGCCTTCTTCGACTCCGCGCTGAGCTTCGGGATGATCCGCGGCGGCCACATCGACGTCGCGATCCTCGGCGCCATGCAGGTCAGCCGCACCGGGGACCTGTCCAACTGGATGATCCCCGGCAAGATGGTCAAGGGCATGGGTGGTGCGATGGACCTCGTGCACGGCGCCCGGCGGGTGATCGTGATGATGGAACATGTGGCGCGCGACGGGTCACCGAAGATTCTCAACGAGTGCGACCTGCCCTACACCGGACGCGCGTGCGTCGACCGGATCATCACCGACCTGGCCGTGCTGGACGTCACCGAGGCTGGGCTGGTTTTGCGTGAGGTCGCGCCGGGGGTCAGCGCGGACGACGTCGTCAAGGCGACGGGGGCCGACCTGATCGTCGAGGCGCCACCAGCGGTGATGATCATCCCTGCCGCGGTTAGCGCCAGCTTGGCCTGCTGACCCTCCTATCCGGCGTCTACTAGAAGTAGACTGAACGCATGGCTGACACCACCACTGTCAAGGTCCAGACACGTACCCGTGACCTGCTCATGGAGCTCGGGGCCGCCCGGCGTCAGAGCGCAGACCAGGTCATCCTCGCTGCTCTCGCGGCGATGCGACGTGACGAGCGCCGCCAGGTCGCCGCTGCCGAAGCGCGGGACCTCAAGGATGATCCGGTCGATCTTGCTGAGATCAGGGCGATCCAAGCGGACAAGGCCGCGCTGCATGCGAGGTGATGCCTACCGACTGCCAGCCCGAGGGAGGGGCCACGAGCAGAGGGGACGCCGGTTCGCCGTCGTCCTGCAACCGGACTGGCTCAGTCTCAGCACCTGGATCGTCGCCTTCACGAGCAGCAGCGCGCGCCAGACCAGTTTTAGGCCGTCGGTCATCATTGCTGACCAGCAGACGCTGGTCATGTGCGACCAGCTCGACACCGTCGACCTC
>JACCTM010000247.1 GCA_013812385.1 Geodermatophilaceae bacterium
CCGAATCAACCGCCCCAGGGCGGCTATCCCCAGCCCGGTGATGGCGGGTACGACCCGCAGGGCGGCCCGCCGGGTTCGGGTGGGCAGTCGCAGGGCGGTTGGTCTGCGGGTCCTCCCGATCCGACCAGGCCCTACGGCCAGTCCAGCTATGAGGGCCAGCCCGGCTTGTTCCAGCCGACGGAACAGTTCCCTCAGGCCCAAGGCGGGTACCCGGCGCCGGCGTGGGGCCAGCCTGCGGGTTACCCGGATCAAAGCGGGTACGGGGGGTACGGCGGGCCACCGCCGACAAGCAAGTCGCCCCTTCCCTGGATCATCGGTGGCCTGATCCTGCTACTTGTGCTCGGCGGCGTAGGACTGTTCTTCCTGCTCAGCGGCGACGACGACCCCACCCCGGTGGCGACGACGTCGGGTTCCGCATCATCCACCGAAGCGTCCACCGAGGAATCGTCGGAGGAGTCCACCGAGGAGTCGTCAGAGGAGACCACCGAAGAGACCACCGAGGAGACGTCGGACTCGGCGGAGCCCACAGCTGAGAGTGGCCCCCTGCCGCCGGCCGGCGGTCCGGCACCTACTGGCAGTGGCGACCCCACGATCGACGGGCTTGCCCAGGGTTGTTTCGATGGCGCCCCACAGGACTGTGACGACCTCTACGAAGCGACGGCAGGACCGGATGTGGACAACCCGGATCCCACGCCTGAGCTGGTGCCATTCTTCGACTACGCGTTCACCTGTGGAGACCGGCTGACCGAGGACGAGGTCGCGAAGCGCTTCTGCGTCGATATCTATCCGGACGCCTGACCGACCGACGTACCAACCACGGGGGATAGCCGAATGACTCATTCCGGGCACGACCGCGACTCTGATCCGCACCTGCCCGCCGAGCCCGCGGGCTCCATGGGACCGACGGATGTTCCACGCTCGGGTGGCGCCGCGGACACCTATGGCGCCTCACCGCCGCGTGGATACTCGGACGGACCAGGACCGGGTAGCTCCGCTCCGCCGCCGAAATCCCGGCGGACGTTGGTCATCGCGATCGTTGTCACGGTCGTGGCCATGGGCGCTATCGTCGTGGCGGTGCTGCTGGCCAATCGGTTACCGGAGCCGACCCCGGTGGTTCCCGGTAACGACGAAGCATTGAATTCCCTGACCCAGCGCTGTTTCGACGGTGACATGGGCGCCTGTGATGAGCTGTTTCGATTGTCCCCGGTGGGCTCGGTGTACGAGAGCTACGGGAACACCTGCGGTGGCCGGGTTCCGGTAGCCGATGTGCGACAGCGTCTGTGCGTGGACATCTTCTAGGTCGCTCCACGCACAGCGCAGCAGCTACTGAGTAGCGCGCAGCAGCTACTGGCGCTGCCCGACTGGGAGGTAGTCGCGCTCGCCCGGGCCGGTGTAGAGCTGTCGTGGGCGGCCGATCTTGGTGGCCGGGTCGGCGATCATCTCGCGCCACTGAGCGATCCAGCCAGGCAGCCGGCCGATCGCGAACAGCACGGTGAACATCCGCGTCGGGAAGCCCATCGCCCGGTAGATCAGGCCGGTGTAGAAGTCGACGTTCGGGTAGAGCTTGCGTTCGATGAAGTAGTCGTCGGACAGCGCCACTTCTTCCAGCTGGCGAGCCAGGTCCAGAAGTTCGTTGCCGCTATCGAGTCGGTCGAGGATCTCATCGGCGGTCTTCTTGACGATGGCCGCACGCGGGTCATAGTTCTTGTAGACCCGGTGCCCGAAGCCCATCAGCTTGACTCCGGGCTCTTTCTTCTTGACCCGCTTCACGAAGCTGTCGATGTCCCCACCGTTGGCGGCGATGCCCTCGAGCATTTCGAGCACTGACTGGTTGGCGCCACCGTGCAGCGGCCCGAACAGGGCATTGATCCCCGCAGACACCGAGGCGAACAGGTTGGCGTGGCTGGAGCCGACCAACCGTACGGTCGAGGTCGAGCAGTTCTGCTCGTGGTCGGCGTGCAGGATGAAGAGCATGTCCAACGCCTTGACCAGCTCGGGATCGAGGTCATACGGCTCGGCCGGGAAGCCGAAGGTCATCCGGAGGAAGTTCTCCACCAGGCCGAAAGAGTTGTCCGGGTAGAGCATCGGCTGCCCCACGGACTTCTTGTACGCGTACGCCGC
>JACCTM010000251.1 GCA_013812385.1 Geodermatophilaceae bacterium
ACCACCCTGGCGGCGATACCGGCCGGTGTCGGCCGACCCGGCTCCAGCACCGTAGTCGCGCCGATCGCAAGCGGGAAGAAGGCCGAGTTGCCGATCCCGTAGGCGAAGAACAACTTCGCGACCGACATGCAGCGGTCCTCCGGTGTCACCCCGAGAACGCCCTGGCCGTACAGCTGCTCGACCAGCTTGATGTTCACGTGCCGGTGCATCGCCGCCTTTGGTTTGCCGGTGGTCCCGGAGGTGTAGAGCCACAACGCCGGCGAGTCCTCCCACGTCGGATACTCCGGTATGGCGTCGGCTCCGGCTCGGAAGTCGGTCCAGGACAGCACCTGTACGCCGTCGCGCGGCGCGACGAATCCAGGAGCGTCCCCTCCAGGAACGTCCCCCTCAACCGCGTCCTCGACGATGACATGCGTGACTTCCGGTGACACCGAGATCGCCTCTGCCGCAGCGGTTGTCAGCTCAGCCGACAGCAGGAGCACCCGAGCCCGCGAGTCGGTTAGCAGGCCGCCCAGTTCGGCACCGGTGAGCATCGTGGACACCGGTACGGCCACCGCCCCCATTCGCATCGCGCCGAGGATCGCGGCCAGCATCGACGGACCGTCCAGCATGAGGAGCATGACCCGCTCCTCCGGGCGTACGCCGAGTGCGGTCAACGCGCCGGCCGTACGCGCGACCTCGTCGGCCAGTTCAGCGTAACTCAGTGATTCGGCCGTGCCGATGACCGCCGTACGCTCCCCGAACCCGCCGGCAACCTGGCGGTCGACGAGATAACTGCTGGCGTTGAAGACCTCCGGCATGGTTCTGTGCCTCCGCTCGTCGACGTCAGGCCAGGTGGACGTACTCGTATTCGAAGGGCTGGCCGTTGATGCCCTGGTTCGGCGGCGCTATCCAGTTGGCGATCTTGCCGCGCTCGTAGACCGGTTGCATCAGGGACTGGACATGGGTCTTGTCCTGCGCCGTGGGCAGCCAGGTCGCCTCGCGGCTGGCCCACTGGTCCTCGGTGAGGACCTCGCCATGCGGGCTGATCTTCGAGCCGGAGAACAGTCCGACATGACGGTTGAAGCCGACGTGCGGGAGGAAGAGCCGCACCTCGAGTCCGGCGTCCTCGAGCACCTTGTTCCAGCGCCTGACTCCGGCCTGACAGTCCGCGACGTACTCGGTGCGCAGGTCGTGATTGAGCGCCAACAGGGAGGGGACCTCCTGGGCGGACAGCTGCCCGTCGACGATCGCCTCGATCTCACTGGAGTCGTCCTTGAGCTGGTGGTCGTCCTTGCGCCGGGTCTCCTGCCAACGGCCCTTGAGCCCGGCGGTGAAGTAGTTGGCGGCGTTGGTCGAGGTTTCGCTGCCGAACAGGTCAAGGGAGACGCTGAAGTGGAAGTTGATGTACTTCTGGATGACGTTCAGCGCAATCCCGCCGTGCGGGGCGATCTCCTCGGTCTGGTGCTCGCGCATCAACTCGGTGGACCGCTTGACCACCCGGTCGATCCCGGTGGTGCCCACGAACATGTGGTGGGCCTCTTCCTTGAGCATGAACTCGCACGTCCGGGACAACGGGTCGAACGAACTTTCCTTCAACGTGCCGAGTTGGTACTTACCGTCCCGGTCGGTGAAGTAGGTGAACATGAAGAAGGACAGCCAGTCCGGCGTCTCCTCGTTGAAGGCGCCCAGGATGCGGGGAGAGTCCTCGCTGCCGGAGTTACGGATCAGCAGGGCATCAGCCTCGTCGCGGCCCTCGCGGCCGAAATAGGCGTGCAGGAGATAGACCATCGCCCACAGGTGACGGCCCTCTTCGACGTTGACCTGGAACAGGTTTCGAAGATCGTACAGGCTGGGTGCGGTGAGTCCGAGGCGCCGCTGCTGCTCGACCGAGGCCGGCTCGGTGTCGCCCTGGATGACGATCAGGCGCTGCAGATCGGCGCGGTATTCCCCGGGCACCTGCTGCCAAACATCCTCGCCCTTGCTGTCACCGAAAGCGATCTTGCGCTCCTGGTCACGCTCGGAAAGGAAGACACCCCACCGGTATTCGGGCAGCGCCACGTGGTCGAAGTGCGCCCAGCCCTCCCGCCCGACGGCGACCGCCGTACGGAGGTAGACGTCGCTGGTGTCCAGGGTCGGACCCATCTCGGCCCACCAGTTGAGGAACGCCGGCTGCCAGGCCTCCAGTGCCCGCTGCAAGCGTCGGTCCCCGGCGAGGTCGACGTTGTTGGGGATCCGCTCGGTGTAGTCGATCGACTGACTCATGTTCACACTCGCTTCCGGTCGAAGTTGGCGCGTTGGCCGGTCCCGTAGCGCCGCAGCGCCCCGTCCGGGCCGGCCGCATTGGGTCGGATGAAGATCCAGTTCTGCCAGGCGGTCAGCCGGCCGAAGATCTTGGACTCGATGGTCTCCGGACCTACGAATCTGTGGTTTGCCTCCATGCCGGTCAGGGCGTCGGGGCTGAACGAGGAGCGTTCCTCGGTGGCGATCCGGATCTCCTCGTCCCAGTCGATGTCGTCGAGTGAGAAGGTCAGCAGACCCAGCTCGTCGGCCTGCTCGGCTACCAACCGAGTCCCACTTTCCTTGCGCAGCCGGTCGAGCTGGTCCGGGTCGCCGTAGAAGCGGGACTCGAGTCGGGACAGTCCGTTGCTCATCGGGAAGGCACCGAAGTTGGACTCGGTCACCACGATCTGCGCGGCCTCGCCCTCTTCGCTGAGGACCCCGTCCTCCATCAATCCCTCGAGCATGTACTGCCGGTCGCAGGCCAGGGCAAGCTCGAGCAGTGGTCCGGCGAAGCAGCTGCCCGGCTCGATGACCGCGATCAGGCTGCGGCTGGTCACGTCCAGGCGTTTGAGCACCCGCTTGTAGAAGTGCCGGATCTCGTTGACGAACCAGTCACTGCCGCTGTGTTCGGCGATCACTCGTTCGAACGCGAGCACCCCGGACGGGTCACCTCTGGTCTTGAACACCCAGGTGCCGAGCTCCAGTTCATTCGTACGGAGATGCAGGATCAGGTCGTCGAGCTCACGACTCATCGTCAGCGGCCAGAAGTCCGCGCCGAGTTCGTAGATCCGCTCGAGATTCTCCGGCACCGCACCCGACGGGCCGAACACAGTGATCGTGACGACCTTGCTGTCCCGGTCCAGATCGGCCGTGACGTGCCGGTAGCGGATCTCGGATTCGGTGATCGTTGGCTCTAGCGGGGTCAGCAGGACGGGCGCCCTTCCGCTGAGCCGGCCCGATTCCTTGGCCGCCTTGCTGGCCGCGGCACTGACGGCATCGGCCCATTCCTTTTTGGGCGCAACAGCATCGACCAGGCGCCACGCCACGGCCGTCTTCCCGCGGATGCCTTCGGACTTGGTGGCGAATACGTCGGCGAGGTCCTTGCGTACGCCGCGCTTGTCCACGACGCGGGTGAGGCCACCGGTGCCGGGCAGCACGCCTAGCAACGGCAGCTCGGGCAGCGAGACCGACGAGGAGTTGTCGTCGATCAGCAGGATCTGGTCGCAGGCCAGGGCGAGCTCATAACCGCCACCGGCACACGCGCCGGTAACCGCGGCGATATAGGTCTGGCCGGAGTTTGCGGTCGCGTCCTCCATGCCGTTGCGGGTTTCGTTGGTGAACTTGCAGAAATTCACCTTCCAAGGGTGCGCGGAGGCGGCCAGCATCCGGATGTTGGCGCCGGCGCAGAAGGACTTCTCCTTGCCGCTGGTCACCACGACCGCCTTGACCTCGGGATGCTCGAAACGGAGCCGAGTCGTCGCGTCGTACAGCTCGATGTCCACACCGAGGTCGTAGGAGTTCAGCTTCAGCTCGTACCCGGGCACGATGCCGCCTTGCTCATCGACGTCAAGGGTCAGCGTGGCGATCTCGCCGTCGACCGCGAGCTTCCAGTGTCGGTAGG
>JACCTM010000430.1 GCA_013812385.1 Geodermatophilaceae bacterium
CCGACACCACGGAGGAATACCCCGAGAGTCTGGCCACGGACTGGCGGAGAAGCGACTGCTCGGGCGTCTCGTTGAAATCCAGCCCGGCGACAGCCGATTCCTGACCGGTGGCGACCCGCCAGGCGTATGACCAGTGGTCGTAGGGCTCGGAGGCTTGGCCAGCCTGGAGTTCGATGATCTCCATCAGCTGCTCAACGATGGACGGGGTCAGCTCTGGCGCGGGAGCCGCGTCAACGAAGTCCATCAGATGCCATACATGAGTGGCTGTGGCCCCCACTCCGAGCCAGGCCGGGGTGGGATAGCCGCGCCTACGCATGTGCTCGACGACTCTCTGGGCTCGCAACGTCTCGTCGAGGTGGTTGGGGTGTGCCCGGGGCTCTGCTTTGAGCACTGCATTTGCCCTTCCGGCCAACTGGACGCGCATGGCACCCGCATTGACGCCTCCGGGTAGGCGACTGAGAAGAGTGACCTCTGCCCCGACCACGCTGGCCACGTCGTCCAGGACCTCGGCCGGCAGCTCTTCGGGATGGGTGCCCTGGTTCATCGGCTCGAAGGGCCGATCACCGCTCGGATGGCTGGTCCCGCCGAGCAGTGCGGAGCCAGGCCCCAACCTGGTGACCTTCCGAGAGGACCAATGCGTTCCACCAACAGGCCGGTTTCCTCGTTGACCTCTCGGACAACGGCTTCGGTCAGAAGCTCACCCGGTTCGACAACACGTCCCGGCGGTCCCCATACCTCGATCTCTGCGCGGGTTTCACGGTCAAGCTCCGCCTCGAGGCTGGCCCGGTACTCGCCTTGGGCCGGTGGGGTCTCGATCCGGTAGCCGGCGGTGTTGCGGGTGTGGCCGTTGATGCCGCGTTGGACGCGTCGGATGTCGGCCTCGATGCGGCTGATGTCACTCCGGGTCAGGGGTAGCCAGCCCACCGCGGTCCCCACCGGGTCCCCGGTGATCGCGAGCGGTTCGTCGGGGCTGGCGGCGAAGTTGATCCGGACCCGATGCGGGGAGGTGGGTGGGGTGGTCAGGTAGTCGGCGACCGTGGTGACTGACGTGTTCATAGAGACAACTCTACATCATCGTGCTGTAGAGTCAACATATCTGATGTAGAGTTGCCATCTGTTCTGGGTGGGGCACGCAACCGCCACCTTCTGGGTGGTCTGCTGATTGGGTACAGCACGGTGCTGTAGAGTCGCCGTATGTGCTGCAGAGTTCGTAGGAGTTCGGCATGGCGTTGTTGACCGCTGCTGAGGCTGCCCGGTTGGTTGGGGTCGCTGAGTCGACGTGGCGTAGTTATGCGGCTCGTGGGGAGGCGCCTGGTCCTTGCTCGTGGGATCCCACGACTGGGTTACGGGTGTGGGATGAGGACGAGGTCAGGGCGTGGATGCGGGCGAGGCCGGGGGCTGGTGTACGGAGTGATCGTCCTGATCCGAAGTCTGTGGTGAGGCGTGGTCGGTACGGGGTGCGGAACCGGTGGGACCCTGAGAGGGATGTGGGTGTGCATGTGGTGACGGCACCGCGAACAGCTCAGCTACTGGCGCGACGTGCGCGCCCAGCAGATCGCCGATGGCCTGGCCGTGTTCGACCAGACCCAGATCAACCCCGGTGACGCCGTGGCAGTCCGCGGCAAATGGGCCCCGGTCCAGCGCGTCAACCCCACCACCGTCACCGTCCTCTCGCACGGCCTCACCAACCGCGTCCCCTACAGCCACATCACCGACCACCGCGCCGCCACCACCGAACAGGAAGAAGGTCCCGAAACCGTCTCGGTGCGGGGCCGGGGCGAACTGCTGCGGGCCCTCAACGGATGGCTCCGGTGATCACCATGACCACGACCCGAGTCGTCATCGTCCCCCCGACAGGACCGGTCCAGGTCCAGGACTGGACCGGCGACACACTCCCGCACCTCCAGCAGGCCGTCGGCGGCCTCGTCGACGTCGTCACCATCCACGATATCGACGTGTGGCTCAACGACACCGGCCTCTACACCGAGGAGGTCAACCAGCCCATCACCACATGGATCGTCGACCAGATCGGCCACTTCTGGCAGACATTCCACGGCACCGCCGTCCTGGCCGCATCGAACGAGCACGGCGTCACCGTCTCCCTGCCCGACGACTGCACCCGCGATCTCGTCCGCACCTTCAGCCAGTGCCCCGCACCGCTGTGTGACGCCGAGCCAGGCCTCCCCTGCCAGCCCGAGTGCCTGTGGAACGGCCCCCAAGTCCGGACCACGAGGAGGGCAGATTGATGCGTGAGCTCGACATGCTACTGGGCGTGCTGTACGGCGACTGCCTCGGCGCGCCGTACGAGTTCAGCAGCGGCCCACTCACCGGGCCACTGCAGGTCGGCCCCTCAGTCTTCGGCCACCCCGCCGGCCACGGCACCGACGACACCGAAACCACCATCGCGGTCGCCCAGGGCCTAGGGCCTGTTAAGAAAGTCGTTTGAGCCAGCGGTCGATGTTGGCGACCTGGATGGTGGCGGTGAACCGGACAGCGAGTTTGTCATAGCGGGTGGCGATCGCACGCCGGTGTTTCAACGCGTTGAACCCGCACTCGATGG
>JACCTM010000271.1 GCA_013812385.1 Geodermatophilaceae bacterium
TCAACACGAGATAGGCCAGGGCCAGCCAACCCAGCGGCCCGAGCACCTGGGGCACCAGCACGCTGTCGACCAGGATCTGGAACAGCCAGACCTCGATGGTCATGATGGCCGGCAGCGCGGCTACAGCGGCCAGGCCGAGGAGCAGAAGCCAACGATCGGCTCGAAGATCGGGCCAGAAGCGACGGATGATCTCCCGGATCGGGACCGGAGGGGCGGCCGCTACGAGTCCGGCCTTCTCACTGAGCGGGGCCAGTGCGCGTCGCAATGCGGCCAGTGGCCGGACACCGAAAGACCCCCGTCGCGCAGTCTGGCCCGGGATATTGGGGGCCAGCCTGACGCTACGGGGGCCTTTCGGCTTATGCACGGTCGATCAGTTGGTGCGGCGCGAGCGGTTCCGGCGACGCCGACGCCGACGGGACCGCGAGGTCAGGTCCGAGGCGCTGGTGGACGCGGGGGCGACTGCGGCGAAGATTCCTGAGCGAGCCATGTCTGCGTTTCCTTCCCTTTCGCCGGACCCTTTGTCCGGCTGGTAGTAACTACTTTGGCCAGCAGACATGACAAGAGTATGAGTTGACGGTGAGAGCACCCTTATCTCTGGCGCGGGGTGGGTGTCTATGTGGCACTGTCCACAGTGCTCCGCGGGTCACCGGTCCTTGCGTCTGTCAGGCAGACGCGTTTTGCCTTGCCAGACAGCGATTCCGAGCCCCCAGAGCCCGACCAAGAATGCGGACAGGAAGGACCACAGCCAGATCATCGCGTCGGCCCGGCGCAGGGCCGGGATGAAGAACAACAGCACCAGAAAGCCGACCAGGGACAGCGCGGTGCCCGCCACCGCCACCCGTACGGTGTTGATCTCCCGAGGCGGGGGCGCGGGGCGCAGCGCGGGACTCACAGCCGCCACCCTAGGTGTCGGGGAGTTGGCTCTTGACGCGGCTGTGGTGTGCCACGATGCTCGCTGCTTCGCCACCATCCCCCCGCGGCAGTCATGCGCTCTGCCGTCGTTACCCATGCCGAGGTCCCCGTTGTCCGTTCGCCACATCGCAGCGTCCACTCCGCCATCCGGTCGGCCTCCCCGTAAGGACGCGGTCGGCCAGTCGCCGGCTGCCGAGGAGCGCGCCCCGGATTCCGGCGCCGATCCAGCCGCCGATGAAGTCGATGCCCTGGACGAGGACGACGTGGACGACGACGAACTGGACTACGTCGATGACGAAGTCGACCTGGACGACGAGGACGACCTGGACGATGAGGACGGCGTCGTAGCCGACGATGTCGATGGCGGGCGGCAGGGCAGCGAGAGTGATCCGGACACCGACTTGGATGCCGGCGTCGCTGCCGTTGCCCCACGACGGCGGCGTCCTCGGGTGCGCCTCCCACGGGGTACAGGCGGGGCGACCGCTGCGGCGCCGGTGAGCACCAGGACCGGCCCGCGGGTCAACACCGGTCCGGCGATCAGGCCCAAGAGCGGGCTGGACGCCTACTTCGAGGTGAGCCAGCGGCGTTCGACCTACGGTCGCGAGGTCCGCGGTGGATTGGTCACGTTCTTCACGATGGCCTACATCCTCGTCCTGAACCCGATCATCCTGACCAGCGCCCCGGACGTGGACGGCACCACTCTGCCCTTTGCCGCGGTCGCGGCCACGACGGCCATGGTTGCGGCAGTCATGACGATCCTGATGGGCATCATCGGCCGGTATCCATTCGCGCTGGCCACCGGTCTCGGCCTGAACGCCCTGGTGGCCGTACTCGCATTCTCACAGCTGTCCTGGCCGGAGATTATGGGGCTGGTCGTATTGGAGGGCCTGCTGATCGCGATCCTGGTCGTCACCGGCCTGCGGACTGCCATCTTCTTCGCCATCCCGCAACAGCTCAAGATCGCGATCAGCGTCGGAATCGGGCTGTTCCTGACCTTCATCGGGTTGGTCAACGCGGGGTTCGTCAAGCGGGTCCCGGACGCCGCTGGCACGGTGGTCCCGGTGCAGCTAGGCAACGGGTTCAACCTCAACGGGTGGCCGGTGCTGATCTTCGTGGTCGGCGTGCTGATCATGTCCGTACTGGTTGTCCGCAAGGTTCGGGGTGGAATCCTGATCGGCATCGTCGTCACCACGATCCTGGCAATCATCGTGGAAGCCATCGCCAAGGTCGGGCCCGCGATCGGCCCCGGCGGCGAGGTCCTGGACCCGAACGGTTGGCAACTCACCGTCCCGGCCCTGCCCGACAGCCTGATCGCCACTCCGGACCTGTCGATCGTCGGGGACTTCTCGCTGTTCGGCGGATTCGAGCGGATCGGTGTGCTTGCCGCCCTGCTCATCGTGTTCACCCTGATGCTGGCCGACTTCTTCGACACCATGGGAACGGCAGTCGCTGTCGGCGCCGAGGGCAAACTGCTGGACAAGCAGGGCAACCTGCCCGGGGCGACCCGCGTCCTGTTCGTGGACTCGGTCGCTGCAGCGGCCGGTGGCGCGGCCAGCGTCTCCTCGAACACCACCTACATCGAGTCCGCCTCGGGTGTCGCGGACGGTGCTCGTACGGGCCTGGCAAGTGTGGTCACCGGAGGGCTGTTCCTGGTGGCGATGTTCCTGTCCCCGCTGGTCGGCGTCGTTCCCTCCGAAGCGGCCACTCCGGCGCTGATCGTCGTCGGTGCCCTTCTGGTCAGTCAGATCCGCAATCTCGAGTTCGACGACCTCTCACTGGTCATCCCGGCCTTTCTGACGATGGCTTTGATGCCGTTCACGTTCTCGATCACCAACGGGATCGGGGCAGGCTTCATCAGCTTCGTCGTGCTGCGGCTGGCCAAGGGCCGCAGCAAGGACATTCACCCACTGATGTGGATCTCGGCGATCCTCTTCGCGATCTACTTCTTCATCGAGCCGATCCAGGAACTCATCGGCTAGCCCGGCTCACCGAGAGCCTTCTGCTTCACCGAGATCGCGATCGTAAGGTAAGCTAACGATCGTATGGGACGAACCACACTCGACACGGCTGCCCTGGCTCATGAACTGCGCCTGGCGGTGATGCGGCTGTCCCGCCGGTTGCGCAGTCAGCGGGCCGACACCTCGATCACCTTGACCCAGCTTGCCGCACTATCCACCCTGCGGGCCAAGGGCCCGCTGACACCAGGCGAACTGGCTGCGTGCGAACGCGTTCAGCCGCCGTCGATGACCCGCGTGCTGGTCTCGCTCGAGAGCGCCGGCCTGGTCGTCAAGACCAAGCACGCGACCGACGGCCGGCAGCTGATCGTGCAGGTCACCGACCGGGCCGTCAACCTGCTCGATGACGAGGTCCGGATGCGGGAGGCGTGGCTGGCCCAGCGACTGAACGAACTCAGCCCGACCGAACGAGACGAACTGCGCCGAGCGGGCGCCATCATCGACAGGTTGCTGGAGCCTTGACCACGACAGTGATCGCGCCGCCGGCCGGATCGGCACCGGCGCCGGCCACCGGAGCCTTTCGTTCGCTGCGGGTCAGGAACTTCCGGCTGTACGCTGGCGCCAACCTGGTCAACAACACCGGCACCTGGATGCAGCGCATCGCCCAGGACTGGCTCGTCCTGCAACTGTCCGACAGTGGCTTGGCACTCGGCGTCGTGACCGCACTGCAGTTCGCGCCGATCCTGGTGCTCAGCCTGTACGGCGGCATGCTCGCCGACCGCTATGACAAGCGGCGGTTGATGATGCTCACCCAGGCGACCATGGGTCTTACGGCTCTGGTGCTGGGTCTGCTCGTGCTGGGCGACGTGGTCGCGCTCTGGCACGTCTTCGTGATCGCCGGGGCACTCGGGGTGGCGGCGGCGATGGACATGCCGGTCCGGCAGTCCTTTGTCTCCGAGATCGTCGGCACGGACAATCTGGCCAACGCGGTCAGCTTGAACTCGGCGATCTTCAACGCCGCGCGGCTCGTGGGCCCCGCCATCGC
>JACCTM010000280.1 GCA_013812385.1 Geodermatophilaceae bacterium
CTGCGCTGCGAGTCGGCGGGTTGTCTCCAATTCGCCCTGCAACTGGCTGCTGCGAGCTTGGGCGGCCGCATGCTCGCGCTGGGCGTCCTCGAGTGCGGCTTGCACCTCGATCGCGCTGGGCGCGCTGGGCGATCCCCCGTAGAACCACTGCGCCCCCAGCAGGTCCCCCTCGGCTGTGACGACGCGCAGCCGGGGGTGCATCTCGACCAGCCCTACCGCCGCGTCCATGTCATCGACGACCGCCACCCGGTCCAGGACGCCGGCCAGGGCGGTGGCCAGCTCGGCCGGACTGGTCACCAGCTCGCGGACCCAGCGGGCACCAGCGGGCAACGCGGGCCACGAGTCGGGCGGAGCCACCCCCACGCCCTCCATGGCACGAACCGTTGCGGCTCGGGTCGCACCGCTGGACGGGTCCACGCTGCCGACCAGGACCCCGGAACGGCCGGCGTCATGAGTGCGCAGGTAGCCCAACGCCGCTGCGGCATCGCGCGCGGTCCGTACGGCAATGGCGTCCGCGATCGGGCCGAGGGCCGCGGCGACTGCGACCTCGTAACCGGGCTCGACGCGCAGTAACGCCGACAACGAACCCAACAGGCCGGGAATCTCCTGGCCGGCGGCCAGCAGCGCACCGGCACCGTCCTTGCGGTGCAGCCCTTCGGCCAGCGCCTCGGCCCGGGCGCGCCAGGCGTCTCGCTGGCGTTCGGCTTCGCGTTCGGCGTCGCTGAGCCGGGCCACCTCGGTGGCGGTGGCCTCGTAGTGGGCTACCGCAGCCTCGTGGCGTGCGTCAAGGCTCTGCTCTGAGGTGCCGAGCTCACCGATCTCGCTCTCCACGGCCTGGAACTGGGCCGCGGCTCGCTCCGCGCGGGTACGGGCATCGCCCACAGCTCCGGTGAGCCGGCTGATCTCCTCCTCGGCGGCACCGGCCCGGCTACGGACGGCTTGCAGGTCCCCGGCCAGGCGGGCCAGACCTTCTCGGCGGTCGGCCTGAGCCCGCGCGACCCGTACGAGTTCGTCCTCGGCTCGGCGCAGTTGCTCCTCCAACCCGGCCAGACCAGCCAGCGCACCGGTCAGACGTTCCCGCTCACCGATCAGATGCCGGTCGAGCTCCCGGCGTTGCTCCCCAGCGGCCACCGCCTCGGCCTTTAGCGCTTCGGGGTCCCGGCCGGGCGGCGGCTCGGGTAGCGGTGCGGACAGGTGCCGAGCCCGCTCAGCGGCGAGCTGATGGGTGCTGCGCAATCGCTCGCCCAGAGCCGAGAGCCGATACCAGACCTCTTGGGAGCCGATCAGAGCCGGGTTGATCCGGGCCAGGGCACTCTCGAGCTCCGCCTCGCGGGCGTTGCCGGCCTGCAGCTGCACGTTGACCTCGGCCCGGCGTCCGCGGATGAGTTCCTCATCGGCCAGTTCTTTGTCCAGCGCGTCGCGAAGGGTGACGAGGTCATCGGTGAGCAGACGAAGCCTGGCATCGCGGAGATCGGCCTGCACCGACTGAGCCCGGCGAGCCACCTCGGCCTGGCGACCCAGCGGCTTGAGCTGACGACGCAGTTCCTCGGTCAGGTCCCCCACCCGGTCGAGGTTGATCTGCATGGCATCGAGCTTGCGAATTGCCTTTTCTTTGCGCTTGCGGTGTTTGAGGACACCGGCGGCCTCTTCGATGAAGCCACGGCGATCCTCGGGGCGGGCCGCGAGAACCGCATCGAGCTGGCCCTGGCCGACGATGATGTGCATCTCGCGGCCGATGCCCGAGTCGGAGAGCAGTTCCTGGATATCGAGCAGCCGGCAGGCCGACCCGTTGATCTCGTACTCGCTCTCTCCGGAGCGATACATCCGGCGGGTGATCGACACCTCGCTGTACTCGATCGGCAGCGCACCGTCGGTGTTGTCGATGGTGAGGGTCACCTCGGCGCGGCCCAGCGGTGCACGGCCGGCCGTACCGGCGAAGATGACGTCTTCCATCTTTCCACCGCGCAAGCTCTTGGCCCCCTGCTCGCCGAGCACCCACAGGATGGCATCGACGACATTCGACTTACCGGACCCGTTCGGACCGACCACGGCATTCATGCCCGGTTCGAATCGCAGGGTGGTCGAGGACGCGAAGGACTTGAAGCCCTTCAACGTCAGACTGGAAAGGTGCACGCGGCTCCAGAGCGGGTCGGGAAAGAACGCCTCTGGCCGACACGGCGGGTGAGCGCAGTGGGGGAAGGGCCGTACAGGAGGCTAACCGAGCCGTTGCCCGGGTCGGTGTCCGGCGCGCCGGAGAAGGCTGCCCGAGCGCGCAACTGAGGCTGCCCACAGCAGACCTCGGCGGCCTGCGCTCAGGCTGGAACGGGTTCCGCGGGTGCCGAAGCCTGAGCGGACAGCCGGCGCAACCCGTCGCCGAGCAGAAGATCGCGCTCCGCGCGCAGATCGGCCACTTCGACTTCGAGAGCTCGGACCCGGCGACGCAGGATCACCGTCTCCTCGAGGAGTAGCGACGATGGGGTGGCTACGTGACCCAGGAGGGCCTTGGCCATGTGAATATCCTCCGCTTGCACGTGGGAAGCCCGCGGGGTTGCTCGCGGGTGACTGTTCTAGAGACCACTAGGGTGACAGCCGGCCACCCTGTGGTCAACGGCTGCCGTGCCTCCTCCGGCGTCGTGGTCTGGGCTGACAACCGGGGCAGGAGTAGCTCGACCGGTTCATGAAGGACTCCCGGCGCATCGGCGTACCGCAGCGCGCACAGGGCTGGTCCTGCCGTCCATAGGCGTTCAAGGCACGTGCGAAGTAACCGCTCTCGCCGTTCACGTTGACGTAGAGCGAGTCGAAGCTGGTGCCGCCCTGTCTCAATGCCTCGATCATCACCTCGCGGATCGCGGTGACCAATTCCCGGCCCTTGGCGACCGAGAGTCGATCGGTCGGTCGGCCACCATGGAGTCCCACGCGCCACAGCGCCTCGTCGGCGTAGATGTTGCCGACTCCGCTGATCAGCGTCTGGTCGAGCAGTGCGCGCTTGATCTCGGTGCGGCGCCGCCGGAGCCGGCTGACGAACACCGTCTCGTCGAACAGTGGATCGAGCGGATCCCGTGCAATGTGGGTGAGACTGAGCGGCAGGTGGTCGGGCGCCTCGCCGGCCGGTTCGACCCACAGTCCACCGAAGGTCCGCTGGTCGAGGAAACGCAGGTCCGGCCCATCGTCGGCGAACCCGATCAGGACCCGCAGGTGCGGACTCTCTGGAACCGACCGTGGCACGACAAGGAGTTGACCGCTCATCCCGAGGTGGCCGAGCAGCACCTGGTCGTCGGACAACGGCAGCCAGAGGTACTTCCCTCGGCGAGCGGCAGCGCGCACCGTACGGCCGATGAGTTGGGCCGCGAACTCGTCCGGTCCACCGGGGAAGCGACGGATGGAACGTGGATGCCGGGCCGATACCGCGCCGATCTCCCGACCGACCACCGAGCGAGCCAGCCCGGCACGGACCACCTCGACCTCGGGCAGCTCAGGCATCGCGGACGCTAGTCCGTTGTGCCGCGCAGAGCCGAAAGCTCTTGCCAGGCCTGCTCGGCGGCCTGCTGTTCGGCGTCCTTCTTGCTCCGTCCGACTCCGCTTCCGTAGCGCTGTCCACCGAGCTCGACGTAGGCGGTGAACCTCTTCTCGTGGTCGGGGCCGTCGTGGACGACCCGGTAGGCGACCGCGCCGAGACTGAGCCGGGCGGTGAGTTCCTGCAGACTGGTCTTCCAGTCCAGCGCCGCTCCCTTGGTCGCTGCTTCGTCCAGCACGTCCGCGAAGAGCCGCTGCACCAGGGCGCTGACGGCGGGAAGGCCCTGGTCGATGTAGATGGCACCCAGCAGAGCTTCGAATGCGTCAGCCAGGATGCTGTCCTTGTCCGTGCCGCCCGTTGCCCGCTCCCCCGCCCCGAGCAGGAGAGCCGCCCCGAGCCCGTGGGGTCCAAGCCCTCGGGCCAGCTCGGCCAGCGCACGCATGTTGACCACCGATGCACGCAGCTTGGCCAGCTGCCCTTCGGGCAGGGCCGGATTGGCCCGATAGAGAGTGTCGGTGATGATCAATCCCAGCACGGAATCCCCGAGGAACTCCAGGCGCTCGTTGGTCGGCAAGCCACCGTGCTCGTAGGCGTAGGACCGGTGCGTCAGCGCCAGGTCGAGGATGTCGGCATCGATCTCGAGCCCGAGGGCGTCGAGCAGGGCAGCCCGGCCTGGCCCGGCATGGCCCCCTGATCTGTGGCTGCCCGGGCGGTCCACCTCCAGATCGCTCACGGTGATCCCCCGTTCAGAACCGCGGGGGCTAGACCGACAGGACTTCGGTGCCCTTGTACTGACCGCAGTGCGGGCAGGCCTCGTGCGGCGGCTTGACCCGGCCGCACGCGCGGTTGGGGCACGGCGTCAGCGTTGGCGCAGTAGCCTTCCAGTTCGCCCGGCGTGAGCGGGTGTTGCTGCGGGACTGGCGACGCTTCGGTACGGCCACGGATCAACTCTCCTTTGTCTCTGGTACGTCGGAATCGCTGCCGGTGCTGGTTGCGTACTGTGCCAGCGCCGCCCACCTCGGGTCGATGGTGGAGTGGTGATGTTCCGGCGGCAGGTCGTCCCACCGTTGGCCGCAGTCCACGCACAGTCCTGCGCAGTCCTCGCGACACAGTGGGGCAACCGGTAGGGCCAGGACCACGGCGTCGCGAACTAGCGGCTCGAGATCGATCGTGTCCCCGGTCAGTCGGCTGACCTCGTCCTCGTCGGTGGTCTCCGACGTGGCGCTGTCCGGATAGGCGAACAGCTCCACGACCTCGACCTCGACAACGTCCTGGATCGGGTCGAGGCAGCGCG
>JACCTM010000296.1 GCA_013812385.1 Geodermatophilaceae bacterium
CGCCAGGCCGACGACGTCGCCACCGCTGTCGGTCCAGGCCCTGGCCAGCACTCGCATGGCGGTGGTCTTCCCCGATCCGGCCGGGGCAATGGCCAGCTGCAGCGCGGCGTCGCGGGTGGCCAGCTCCCGCACGAGCTGTGCCTGCCCGGGGTTGAGTTCGATCCCGTTGGCCGCCGATTCCAGCAGCGCCAGATCGACCGTGGCCCCGTCGATGCAGCGGCCGCCACCCCGGCCGGCGGCCGCGACGAGGAGACGCTCGGCGTCGAGGACCGCCCGGGAGGTGTAGAGCTGGGAGCCGGCCACGGTGTAGACGCTGGCCCCGTCGTGGCGGCGCAACAGCGCGGGCTCGGACACCGGGTCGCGATTGCCCAGCGGCAGCGATCGGGCCGGAGAGAGGGCTTCCCGGACGAGCACGGTGACCGTGGCCTCGACCTGGTCAGGGGCGACCCCTTCGGCGCGTACCTGCCGTTCGGCCTCGGCCTGGACGTGCCAGACCTGCCAGGTAGCCCGTTGTTCAGACACCGTCGATAGGACTCTGCGGGTCACTTTCTGCACCCAGTCGGTGGTGATCTCGACCGGGGGAGCAGGGGCCCGACGCAGCACCGTGTCCAGCATCCGGCGGATCCCTGGCGGGCCGCCGATGAGCCCGATCGCCTCGCGTCGCCACTGGTTCCGTTGCTGGCCAAGGGAGCGCGGTTCGTGCTTATGGTCGCGGGTTTCCAGGGTGGCCTGCTGGGCGAGCTGGATGGCCTCGATCGGGGTAGGCGGCCGGCCGTAGTCGTACTGGAACTGGGCGGCCAGCTCGCCGCGCCGGGTGTTGATCGCTGTCCGCCGCGATGACCAGGCGGTGAGCAGCCGCTCGTCGACGCCGACGATCTCCCGGATCGGACGCTTGCGGACATCGGTGTTGGGCCGCTCAGCGAAGCCCACGCCAAGCCGGGAGACCAGCTGCGCCTCCAGCCGGGTATTGTACCGCTCGGAGGCGCTCACCGTGGCCTTGTGCAGGATCCGCCCGTCCAGGGCCAGCCACTTCCCGTCCAGGCTCTGCACCTTGTTACTGACCGCGACATGGGTGTGCAGATCCGGGTCCCCGGCCCGTGAGTCGCGGTGGGTGAACGTCGCAGCGATCAGCCCGGTGACCTCGACCTGCCGGATCCCACCGGCACCGGTCCGGGTGTAGGAGGCCGCCTCCTCCAACCACTGAATGGTGTCGGCGACCGCAGCGTGGTGGGCTGCCTCGATCTGCTCGGAGATCTCGCGCGGGGCCAGCGCCCACAGCGCGGACACCGACTTGACGGGAGAGAAGGTCAGGTCGTACCCGGCGACAGCCCTGGTCACGGGCCGGCTCGCCCGGGCGATGTACCCAGACAGTTCCCGCGCATCCGCCGGTGGGCGACCGTGCTGTTCGCAGAACATGTCCCGGCCGATCATGCTGCGAATCCGCGACCGGTCAGCGGCCGGCACAGGCCAGTCCCGCGGAACACCGAGAGCTGCGTTGTACTCGCCGAACTCCTCCGCGCAGCGCGCACGGAAGCCGTTCTTGGCGGTCTCGAACATCGCGAAGGGCCGGCCCAGCCGAGCCGCCGCCGCCGCCTCCTTCCGGCTTGGACGGGGCGGCTCAATGTGCACCTTTCCCGAGGGATCTGTCCGCAACGACAGCACTGGAACGGAAAGTTCCTGCTCCTCGATCTGAACCGCGTTGGGATGCCGACCCTCCCCGAAGAGGGCCTTCATCTGGATCTCGGTGACGGCCTGCCCCGCTGCTACGTCCTCCAGCCCGGCAAGGCCGCTGCCTGACCAGGCGCCAGGGGATTCGCCGCGCTGGGAGTAGTAGTCACCGAGTCCGGAGTGCCCCTTCTCGGTGGTGTCCATCGCCGCAACCTGCTGCGTGAGGTACGTGTAGCCGTCCCCAGCGCTGAGCTTGTGCAGCGTCATCACACCGCCGACCCTACGGGTCAGACCCAATAGTGCAAGAGGTGTGTGCCTGTTGATCTTCCGTATTTCGGTGGTCGGAGGTCGGGGGGTGCAGCGGTGGTTTGGTGGACGGCTTGGGCGGTGGGTTGTGCGACGATCAAGGCGAGAAGGTTTGAGACGGGATTCGGGCAGGCTTCAGACGAGGATTGCGAGATGTCGCAGACGGCGAAAACGGCGCAGCAGGCACGGCAAATGGCACGAGAACGGCGACTGGAGACGTTGCATTCCGATCGCGCGGCCAAGGACGAGCGGATCGAGTCGGCAGCAGCAGACGTGTTCCTCGGAATGAG
>JACCTM010000329.1 GCA_013812385.1 Geodermatophilaceae bacterium
TGGACTCCCGCAACGTGCACGGCGGGCTCATCCAGTTCAGCGGCTTGTACGCCCGATCGTCAGCATGGATGGACACCGAGCCGTCTGCTTTGACCAGCAACAGCCGCAGCGCCGAGGGCAGATGGGCAGTCAGCCGACCGACGTAGTCGACCGTGCATCGGGCTATTACCAGGCGCACGGGAGCCGAGGCTAGGCGATCCGCCCGGGCTGGGCGGAGGGGCCGCACTGAGATCGGGCCGGGTTTGCCAATTCGAGCGGCTCCGGCAAGGCTGCGGCCCATGGGTTGAGTGTCGTACTCCGGAAGCTACGCGGGCCCCTCGGCCGAGCATGTGCATGCGTTCCGGCCGTGGATCTGTCCGCCCCCAACGCGGTTGCACCGGAACTGACCGACCTTGTCCGCATGGGCAAGCGGCTTGTCCGTCGCTTCGTCATGGCTGCCCGAGCCGACGAGAGACCGACGCTGCCGTCCATCTTGACAGAGCATCTGGGTCCCTCTGTGAGCTCGCTGCCTGTGGTGTCCGACAGTTGGGCGCCCTACGAGCACGTCAACGTGCAGCTCGGGCTCGAAGCTTGGTTGTCACGCGATGGCCGAACCCACAAGTTGGTGGGATTGACCGGGTTCCAGCACCGCATGTTCAGTCTCGCTGACCTCGCCCAGGCCGAGACCGTCGTTCATGGCCCAGGTCTCGGGAGCGTGGCCATGGCCAACCAACCCAGCGGTCCAGGCGGCCAGACCTACCCGTGCGTGCAATGCGCGCTGTACCTGGTTGGTGACCAAGGCACTCGGCTCGGCGTGCTCCTCCGCGGAAGCGACAGCCGCGGGCCCGAGCAGAACGTGTCGCTCGAGGGCATCGCCTCAGATGCCGAGCACGCCGCCGCCGCACTCGTTGCCATCCGGGTGGTAACTAGGCCTCGCCGAGGACAACGACGTGACGTTCATCTTAACGACCAATCGCGCCGATCTACTCGAACCCGCCCTCCCCACCCGGCCCGGACGCGTCGATCAGGCTGTCGCGTTCACGCTGCCCGATGCTGATGCTCGCCGCCGCCTGCTACATCTTTACCGGGGAAACCTGACCCTCGACCTGTCCGACAGCGAGGCGGTCATCGCCCGCACCCAAGGGGTGACCGCCTCGTTCCTCAAAGAACTGTTGCCGAAGGCCGCGCTGATCGCGGCTGAACACGATGCCGCAGTAGCGGCGCGTTGACCGTCAGGGGCGAGGACTTGGCAGCGGCACTCGACCGGCTGCTCGAGGAACAGAACAGTCTTACCCGGCTACTGCTCTGGGCCCGCCGCGACGGGCACCCTGCGATTGTCGAGGCGTGGCTGGACCCGAAGTCGATCGCGGAAACGGACGCGACGGAATGGAAACCACATGACCGAGACAAACCGGCCCGTGGTGCTGGTCCATGGCGCTTGGCTGGCGACTGGGCTTGGGCACTGCTGATTCCCCAGCTAGAAGCCGCCGGCCTGAGCGTCACGGCTGTCGCACTACCCAGTGTCGGTGGTGAGGGTGATCTGGCCGCAGACGCCGCGGTCGTCCGTGCGGCCCTCGCCGAGCTCGACGGGCCGGCGATCTTGGTAGGTCGTTCCTATGGCGGGATCGTGACCTCCGAGGCCGCAACCGCCGAGACGGTCGCACACTTGGTCTACGTCTGCGCCTTTCTGCTTCCGGTCGGAGTTTCCGTACTGGATGCCCTGAATCATCAGATCCCGCCGTGGATCTCAGTTGACGAGCCAGCTGGCGTCTCCCGCGCACTGACCCCGGAGACGGTCTTCTACGGCGACGTCCCACAGGACCTGATCGACGCCGCCGTGCCGCGGCTGACGACTCAGACGCTCAGCTCGTTCGCGACGCCGCACACCCCAGCGGCGTGGGAAGACCTGCCGAGCACCTACGTGATCTGTGACGAGGACCGCGCCCTACCGTCGCCGACCCAGGAGGCGATGTAGCAGGCGGCCACCGACGCGATCAGGCTGAAGAGCTCGCGCTCGCCGTTCCTGTCCCAGCCCGAAAAGATCTCCGACATCCTGATTGGAATCACGGCCTAGAGACCAGTTCAGAAGTTGGTTCAGTCGGACCAGACCGGGTGGCGCTTCTCGAGGAAGGCGGCCATGCCCTCCCGGGCCCCCGGGGTCTGGCTGGCCGCGGCCATGACCTCGATGGCATAGGTGTAGGCGTCTCGCTCCGGCCGATCCAGCTGGGCGTAGAGCGCCTGCTTGCCAAACCCCTTGGAAGCCCGACTACCCCGGGTCGCCCGGTTGAGAAGGTCCTGGGTTGCCTTCTCGAGGTCGGATTCCGGTACCGCTGAGTTGAACAGGCCCCACTCGGTAGCGGTGACCGCGTCGATCACGTCACCGGTGAGCGCGATCTCCATCGCCCGCTTGCGCCCGACGTTGCGGGCGATGGCGACCATCGGGGTATGGCAGAACCATCCGCCCTTACCGCCGGGGGCAGCGATACCAGCGCTGTCCGCGGCTATCGCTAGATCGCACGAGGCCACCAACTGGGCCCCTGCTGCGGTGGCCAGCGCATGCACCCGGGCGATCACCACCTGCGGGATGGCCTGGATGGTCTGCATCAGCTCGGTGCACAACTGCAGCAGGCTGCGAACGTCGGTGTGGTCATGGTCGTAGACGTCGGCGAAGTCATGACCGGCGGAGAAGACTGGACCGTTGGCGGCGAGGATGACGCCGGTGGCGTCGCCGGCCCCGATCTCGCGGAACGCGGCCAGCAGATCGCTCAGATGTGCACGAGACAGCGCGTTGCGCCGGGTTGGCCGGTTCATGGTGACGGTGACCGTGTCACCTTCTCGCCCGACCACGATGTTCTGGTATTCAGCCATTCCGACCCTCGTCTCGATGCCGCTGGGTAACAATTCACCATCAGCGGACGGCAAATCCGCTCGAGCTCATTATCGCACCCTTTGAAGCGAGCATCATGCAACCGCGACGCCCGCCCGGACGTACTACACCTGTGACGCTGACGGAGGTGAGATTCGTCGGGGATCCCGTAGGCCCCGCGCTGGATGACCCCGGCGCCACCGGCGCGGGGACCTTGGCCGCCCTGCCTGAGGTTCGTGGGGCGGAAGGTCAGGACTTCAGCGCCTTCTACGCCGAGCACGTGGGCAGCCTGACTGCCCAGATCTATGCCTTGACCGGAAGTTGGCCCGAGGCACAGGACGCCGTACAGGAAGGGTTCGCCCGTGCGCTGGCGCGCTGGTCGACGGTCTCCGGGCACGCCGATCCGGTCGCGTGGGTTCGTACGGTCTCGCACCGGGTCGCGATCAGCCGGTGGCGCCGAGCCCGTACGGCGCTCGCCTTCGGCCGTACCCAACGGCTGCAGACCACTCCCGGACCGAGCGAGGACAATGTCGCGCTGATCGCCGGACTCAAACACCTGCCGCACAATCAACGAGAGGCACTCGTGCTGTTCTATCTGGCCGACCTGTCCATCGAGACGATCGCCAACCAGCTCGGTGTTCCCACCGGCACGGTCAAGGCCCGGCTGTCTCGTGGCCGAACTGCGCTGGCGACTCAGCTGAGGATCACGACTGACGAGGAAGGAGCCGACGATGCCTGATCAGTTGCGCGAGAGCTTCGCCGCATTCCGAAACGCCGTCGAACGCACCGATGCCGCCGGCCTGCACGACGTGCGGGTACGGCGCACCCGTCGTACCCGGAATCGGGTCGTCGCGGCAAGTGCCGCCACTGTGGCGGCGTTCGCCCTTGCCGGGGTCGTCGTCTTGCCCAGGCTGCCCTCGGACGACACCACGAGCGCAGCGAGCGGACAGGCTTTCAGTGATTCCGACGCAGCAGAGGGTTCGGAAGAGAACGCGGCGGACAACCAAGCCGCCGAGGAGCTGCCTGACGAGGGGGCTCCGGCGGAGGAAGCACCCGTCGACGAGGGCGCTGCCGGGGCGATCGCTGTCGCTGAGAGCTCGCTGCTCACCTGGGACGACATCCAGGCCGTCGGCGAGACCGGCCCCGGGGCACTGCCCTACGGCGCGTCCTTGGTGCTCCCTGCCTTGTGCGACGCGCGCTCCTCCTACGAGCAGTACTCCGTGCCGACCGCGGTCTATTCCGCCGCCTGGGCGCTCACCGACGCCCGGCTGGATCAGGCCGTCATCGAATACGACTCGGACCAGCAGGCAGCCGACGCCCTAGCCCGGCTGGTCCAGGACAGCCCGGCCTGCCCGGTGATCAATGAATTCGCCTCGATCGAGTTCACCGGAAACGATGCGAGCCTGGGTTCCGAGGTCGCGTTCTTCGACCTGCAGGTGGTAGACGAGGATGACGAGAGCTCGAGTACAAGCGAGATCACGGTGACCCGGATCTCGAATGTTCTCGTCGAAGTCGTCCTCACGCCTGACGGACCCGTCGTCGCCGACGACCGCCGGAGCGCAGCCTTGGCTGAAGCGTCGATCGGCCGGATACTGACCCTGAAATGACGCAGGCGCAGACTCCGGACGAGGACCTGATCGAGTCCGAGCCCGCATCTCCGCGTAGCAGCGAGCTGAGGCGTCGGCTGGAGATCCTGGTCCCGGCCACGGTGGGCCGAAACGTCTTGGCGGCCGTCGCGGCAGCGGTCCTGGTGCTCGGGCTGGTGGCCGGCTTTGTCGTCGGCACGCTCTCCGGAACCGAGCCGACCGGTGCGCTGGTACTCCAGTCGGGGGGAGCGCCGGAAGGCGGATACATCCCGATCATCCCGGACGACTCAGCGCTAGAAGGCGTCGCCGCCGTTGCCTTCGCTGCAGGACTTCTGACCTACCAGGATCTCGCGACTGCCGGTGAGCTGGCCATGTCGGGCAGCTATGGATTGGCAGACCCGTCGGGACTGGACGGACTGTGCGGCATCATCAGCAGGCCAGACTTCTCCCCGATACCGCCGCAACCGGGGGTCGAATACACCGTCTTCGGTTCTGCCTCCTATGTGCTGGCTGGCGCAACCTTGACCCAGCGCATCGGTCCA
>JACCTM010000344.1 GCA_013812385.1 Geodermatophilaceae bacterium
CCGTACCCCGATGGAGTCCTCCCGCGTCCTCAGTGACCGGGTCGGTGAGGGTTACCCAGGTACTGAGGCCGCCTTCTTGTAGCCCTTGGTGATGGCGACCAGTCCATCTCCGGCGAGCACCTCGAGATGTCTGCCGAGATTTCCGTCGGTGAGAGCCAAGTAAGACTTCAGGTGCGGGAACGTGGCCATGAAGCTCGGCGAGCACGGTGAGGATGCCGAGTCGGGTGCGGTGATGTACCACGTCGTTGCTGGCCGAGGCCGGATGGGCTCGGGCGGCTGGTTCGTAGGAAGAAGTTCGGCTCACGGCTTGCGTATCGTCGCCGACGTGAAGATGGAGCACCAGCGCCAGGGCGGTGCTCGGCCGCACCGCCAACGGTCGCATCGAGTGGAAACGACCGATGGCACGACGCTAAAGGAGCTCCAGGCCGCCGCCAACGCCGATGATGTGCTCGAATAGTACCGGCCGCCGGCCCAACATCGCCCGCCCGGCGGCGCGTCAGATCGCCGGATGTGTACGTGAGCCGGGACAGTTGCGCCAGTTCAGGCCGCTGTCACTGTCGCGGCGTACTTTCGACTGCGATGACTGACGCGCCAGCTGACACCACGGTCGGGGCCCTTCGCGAGTCCGGAACCCGGCCGCTCGGTGTCAAAGAAGAGATCCGGGCCAACCTGCTCCGCCGGATCGCCGCCGGCCAGCCCTCGCTGCCCGGAATCGTGGGCTTCGACGACACCGTGATCCCAGAGGTCGAGCGCGCGTTGCTGGCCGGCCACGACTTCGTGCTGCTTGGTGAGCGCGGCCAGGGCAAGACCCGGCTGATCCGCACGCTCGTCAGCCTGCTGGACGAGTGGACCCCCGTGTTGTCCGGCAGCGAACTCAACGAGCACCCGCTGGCGCCGATCTCGGCCTGGGGCATCCGCCAGGTCGCCGAGCGCGGCGACGACGCGCCCGTGACCTGGCTGCATCGCGACGCCCGGTTCGGCGAGAAACTGGCCACTCCGGATACCAGTGTCGGTGACCTGATCGGCGACGTAGACCCGATCAAGGTTGCCCAGGGCCGGACCCTCGGCGACCCGGAGACCATCCACTTCGGGCTCATCCCGCGTACCAATCGGGGCATCTTCTCGATCAACGAACTGCCCGACCTCGCCGAACGGATCCAGGTCGCGCTGCTCAACGTGCTCGAGGAGCGCGACATCCAGGTCCGTGGCTACCGGCTGCGCCTGCCCCTCGACCTGCTCCTGGTGGCCAGTGCCAACCCGGAGGACTACACCAACCGCGGCCGGATCATCACCCCGCTCAAGGACCGCTTCGGCAGCGAGGTACGTACGCACTACCCGCTGGAACTCGATGACGAGATTGCCCTGGTCAGCCAAGAGGCGATGCTGTCCTGGGCCGATGACCTGGCTCTCGCCCGCCCGCTGATCCCTGACCACATCGTCGAGATCGTCGCGCGATATGCCCGCCTGGTCCGGGAGAGTCAGCACGTCGACCGGCGCTCCGGCGTCAGTGCCCGGTTCGCGATCGCCGCGGTGGAGACCATGGCCGCCTCGGCCGTACGCCGGGCGGCGATGACCGGTGAGGACCGTGCTGTCGCGCGGGTATGTGACCTGCCCAGCGCGCTGCCCGCCGCCCGCGGCAAGGTCGAATTCGCCGATGCCAGCGGCGAGGACGAGGGCGAACGCGAACTGGAGATCCTCGCGCATCTGCTCCGTAGGGCGACGGCGGAGACCTTTCGGAACCGATTGGCTGGGGTGGACCTGTCCGGCCTGCAGGACCACTTCGCCGAGGGCCAGACCGTCGATTCCGGTGAGCTGGTCGCCGGAGCGGCGCTGCTCGCGCAATTCGGCGCCGTACCCGGTCTGGCCGAACTGCGCACCGCGCTCGGGGTGACCGAGAGCGAGGATCTCCCGGACCAGGCCGCGGCGGCAGTGGAGTTTGCCCTGGAGGGCTTGTATCTCACCCGTCGGCTGGGCAAGGACGTCGACGGCCCACGCACCCTGTACGGCGGTTAGCCCCAATGCGGAGGCGGTACCGGTACGGCGCGTGGCAGGGCGGTCCAGACCCGCTCGCTGAGCCGTACGACGTCGCCACCGCGGTCGATGCGTTGGGCGATTCGGTGCTGTCCGGCGAGAGCACGAGTGAGGCGTTGCGTCGGTTGATGCGCGCCGGCGCGGCGGGACGCCGTGGCCTGGACGGGTTGCGAGACATGGTCCGTGAGCGACTACGGCAGGCCCGTAACCGCGGCGCCATGGACGGCACCCTGCGCGAGGTTCAGCGACTGCTCGACGAGGCGCTGCAGGCCGAGGAGCAGACCCTGGAGTACGACCCGCGGCCCGAGGCCCGGCTGGCGGAGTCCGAGTTGGCCTCGCTGCCCTACGACACCGCAGGTGCGGTACGGGCCTTAGCCGACTACGACTGGGTCAACGCGCTGGCGCGGGAGAAGTACCAGGAGATCCAGGATCTGCTGCGCCGGGAGGTGTTGGACCGTTCCTTCCAGAAGATGCGCGACGCGCTCAGCACCCCGGGTGGCATGGATCAGGAGCGCCTGCGCGAGATGATCTCCGAGCTCACCGACCTCATCCAGTCGCACAACCGCGGCGAGGACACCACCGAGGCCTTCGAGCACTTCATGGAACTGCACGGGGACGCCTTTCCGGACAACCCGAGCAACACCCAGGAACTGATCGACGGCCTGGCCCGCCAAGCGGCCGCGCAGCAGCGGATGCTCGCCGGGATGAGCCGGGAACAGCGGATGGAGCTGGCGAACCTGATCGCCGACACCTGGGACCAGCTGGGCGTGGGCGACCAGATCGGCGCCCTGAACGACGAGTTGCGCCGTGCCCGCCCAGATCTGCGCTGGGACCGCGGTGCGGTGCCCGACGGTGCGGAATCGCTGGGCCTCGGCGACGCAACCGCTGCCGTACGCGACCTAGCCGACCTCGAGGCACTGTCGCGCGCCCTGTCCCAGGACTATCCGGGGGCAGACCTGAGCGACATCGACGCGCAGACTCTCGAGAACGCTTTGGGCCGCAACGCCGCCGACGATCTCGAAGCCCTTCGCGAGTTGGAGTCCGAACTCGAGGACCAGGGTTGGCTCAATCGCTCGGCAGGCACATTGACGTTGTCTCCCAAAGCAGTACGCCGGATGGGGGCGACCGCGCTGCGCCGGGTCTTCGGCCGGCTGTCGGAGGGCCGCCGCGGGCAGCACGACATCTCGGCAACGGGTCCGTCCGGCGAACTCACCGGCTCCTCGCGTCCATGGGCCTTCGGAGACGAGCAGCCCATCGACGTGGTCGAGACCGTACGCCGGGCGGTGCTCCGTACGGCCGGAGAGCGACCGGATCTCAGCATCGGCATGGACCAGCTGGAACCGGACGATCCGGCAGTACGTCGCAGGTACGTGCCGATCGCCGTGGACGACGTGGCCGTGGTGGAGACCGAGCGACGCTGCAGCGCCGCGGTGGCGTTGTTGGTCGACCTCTCCTACTCCATGGCACTGCGCGGTACCTGGCCGGAGGCGAAGTCCACGGCCCTGGCGCTGCATACTCTGGTCAGCACGAAGTTCCCGCAGGATGCGATCCAGATCATCGGATTCGCCAGCCGGGCCCGGGAGATCTCGGCGGCAGAACTCGCCGACCTGGATGTGGACACACTGCAGGGCACCAACCTGCAGCACGGGCTGATGCTGGCTCGACGGTTCCTCGCCCGGCACCGGGACAGCGAGCCGATCGTCATGATCGTCACCGACGGCGAGCCCACCGCGCACCTCACTGCGGACGGCCGGGCGATGTTCTACTGGCCGCCTCTGCCGGAGACCATCGCGTTGACGATGACCGAAGTCAGGCGGTGCACCCGGCTCGGTGCGCAGATCAATGTCTTCGCCCTCGACCCTGATCCGAGCCTGATCCAGTTCGTGGACACCCTCGCCCGGGAGGCCAGTGGCCGACTGTTCCAGCCCGATCCGGCCCACCTCGGCGAGTTCGTGGTTGCCGACTACCTGGATGCCCGGCGCGGCCGGAGGGCGCGATCAGCATGAGTGCCTACGTCGAGCCCACACTCCTCCCCTCCGGTTCCGGGTCGACCAGTGGCTTCGTCGTGACCCGTTCCAGCGCGGAGGAAACAGTTGCCCTGCGGCGGGCCGTACTACGCCCGCATCTGACAATCGAGCAGATGGCGGTCACCGGAGACCGGAACCCGGACACCGCTTATCTCGCCGTACGTCCGGCCGATGGTGACCGCACGGTCGTGGGCTGCGTGCGCCTGGAACCGGTGCCGTGTCCGTGGCCGCAGGCACTACAGGAGCCGGCGCACGTGGCCTGGCAGCTGCGGGCGATGGCCACCGATCCTGGCG
>JACCTM010000350.1 GCA_013812385.1 Geodermatophilaceae bacterium
GCGAGGTCCCCAGCGCGCTCGATCGCCGGCCCACTGGTCACCCTCAGGACCGCGCCGAGTTCCGCAGCGATGATCATCGCCAGGCTGGTCTTGCCCAGCCCCGGAGGTCCGGACAACAGGACGTGATCCGGGGGCCGGGACCGGCGTCGTGCACTTTCCAGCAGCAGATCGAGCTGGCCGCGGACCTTCGGCTGGCCGATGAACTCCTCCAGCCGCCGGGGCCGCAACGAGGTCTCGATGTCACGATCCTCGGCCGCGGCGTACGGCGAGACCGGCGCGTCCTGATCGCCCGGACGCGCCTGCCCCCGGGGCTCTTGCGTCACAGACGGTCCAGGCTGGACAGGGCCTGGCGGAGCAGGACTCCGACCTCCACGCTGTCACCGCGTTCGATTCGCTCCTCGGCCTGGGGTGTCACTGCATGCACTGCCGCCTCGGCCTCGCGTGGATTCCAGCCGAGCCCGAGGAGGGCCTGCATCAGTGAGCGCCGCCAGCCGGGCTCGCCAGGCGGGACCGATGACCCCCTCGGCGCACTGCTGGACCCGGTGTCCGGCCCGGTCCCCAGCCGATCCTTGAGATCGATGAGCAGCCGTTCGGCGCCCTTCTTCCCGATCCCGGGTACCTGCGTGAGCGCCGCCACGTCGCTGCTGGCCACTGCCCGGCGGATCGCGGCTGGCCGGTGGATGGCCAGCACCGCCTGAGCCAGACGTGGTCCCACGCCGGTGGCGGTCTGCAGCAACTCGAACAGGGATCGCTCGTCGTCGTCGACGAAGCCGTAGAGGGTCAACGAGTCCTCGCGCACGACCAGGCTCGTGGCCAGCCGGGCCGCAGTACCGGTGCGCAGAGTGGCCAACGTAGTGGGCGTGCAGGAAACCGCGAGCCCGACTCCGCCGACGTCGACGACCGCCTGGTCCGGCCCGACGGCGCTGACCACTCCGCTGAGGTGGGCGATCATCGGCTCGCGCCCCACGCGCCGGCCGGCAGGGCGCCGCGCAGGCCCGTACCGGCCAGCGCACGACGCTGCAGCGCTGCACCCCGCCAGGTGTGGCAGATCGCCAGAGCCAACGCATCCGCGGCATCGGCCGGGCGCGGTGGCTCGGCCAGGGCAAGGAGTCGGGTGACCATGGCCGTGACCTGGGCCTTGTCAGCGTTGCCCGAGCCGGTGACCGCTGCCTTGACCTCGCTGGGCGTGTACATGGCGACCGGAACACCCGCCCGCGCAGCGGCCAGGATGGCGATGCCGGCGGCCTGGCCGGTGCCCATGACAGTACGGACGTTGTGCTGGCTGAACACGCGTTCCACGGCGAGCACCTCGGGCCGGTGGGCCGTGAGCAGGGCGCTGATCGCGTCGGACAACTCGAGCAGACGATCGCCGAGTTCGGCGCCGGCCGGGGTCCGGATCACGGCATAGGCGATCGCGCGCGGTGGCCAGCCGGGCGACCCGTCGATGACCGCGTAGCCGCAGCGGGTCAGCCCCGGATCGATGCCGAGCACGCGCACGAGGACTCCTCAGTGGCTTGGCGATGGAAAGGCGAACAGGTGTTCGATACGCTAGCCGGAGCGGGCACGCCAGGCCGGGTTGACACGCCAGAGCCGGCGGAGAAGCGGTCGCGATCAGGCTGAGCCCGAAGACGACGCCGCCGTTGTCAGCCGACTGCGGAAAGAACCTCGTCGCTGACGTCGAAGTTCGCGTAGACGTTCTGGACGTCGTCGCAGTCCTCGAGGGCGTCGATCAGCCGGAAGACCTTGGGCGCGGCTTCCTCGTCGAGGTCGATCTGCACGCTGGGGATGAACGATGCCTCTGCCGAGTCGTAGTCGATCCCGGCCTCGACCAGAGCGCTTCGTACGGCCACAAGGTCCGTGGGTTCGCTGACCACCTCGAGGGAATCCCCGAGGTCGTTGACCTCCTCGGCACCGGCGTCGAGAACTGCGCCCAGAACGTCGTCCTCGCCGACGACTTCGCCGGCCGGCCCCTGCTTCGGCACGAGCACTACACCCTTGCGGTTGAACAGGTAGGCCACCGAGCCGGGGTCAGCCATCGAGCCACCGTTGCGGGTCATTGCGGTACGGACCTCGGAGGCCGCCCGGTTGCGGTTGTCGGTCAGGCACTCGATGAGCACCGCGACCCCGTTCGGGCCGTATCCCTCATAGGTGATGTTCTGCCAGTCGGCACCGCCGGCTTCCAGGCCGGCCCCGCGCTTGACGGCACGATCGATGTTGTCGTTGGGGACCGAGGACTTCTTGGCCTTCTGGATGGCGTCGTACAGGGTCGGATTACCGGCCACGTCGGCACCGCCGGTGCGCGCGGCGACCTCGACGTTCTTGATCATCTTCGCGAAGAGCTTGCCACGCTTGGCGTCGATCGCCGCCTTCTTGTGCTTGGTCGTCGCCCATTTCGAGTGGCCGCTCATGTTCGATCCTCCCTGTTCACCCGCGAAAACTGTTCATCCGCGGAAACGTGTTCACCCGCGGACCATGTCCACGAAAAAGGCGTGGATCCGGCCGTCGTCGGTCAGTTCGGGGTGAAAGCTGGTTGCCAGCAACGCGCCCTGGCGGACCGCGACCACCTTACCGTCGGCGGCACCTCCACTTACCCGGCCGAGCACCTCGACCGACGGTCCAGCTTGCTCCACCCACGGGGCGCGGATGAACACCGCCGCAAAGGAGGGCTGCCCGACCGCCGGAATGGGCACCTCGTTCTCGAAGGACTCGACCTGTCGACCAAAGGCGTTGCGCCGTACCGTCATATCCATCCCGCCGATGGTTTCCTGATCAGGTGGTGCGTCCAGAATCCGGTCAGCGAGCAGGATCATTCCGGCGCAAGACCCGTAGACCGGCAGGCCGGAGCGAATGCGGACGCGCAGCGGGTCCATCAACTCGAAGCGGTTGAGCAGCTTCGACATCGTCGTGGACTCCCCGCCGGGAAGGATCAGCGCGTCGACGGCTTCGAGTTCGGCTTCCCGACGGACCGGGACGGCGGTCGCGCCGCAATCATCGATCCGGCGCAGGTGCTCGCGCGCGTCCCCCTGTAGTGCTAGGACGCCGATTTTCGGTGCGCTCACCAGCCGCGTTTGGCGTACCGCTCGCTGTCGGGCAACTCGGAAACGTTGATCCCGACCATGGCCTCACCGAGACCGCGGGAGACCTTGGCGATCACGTCCGGATCGTCGTGAAAGGTGGTGGCCTGCACGATGGCGGCGGCCCGCTGGGCCGGGTTGCCTGCTTTGAAGATGCCGGAGCCGACGAACACGCCCTCAGCGCCGAGCTGCATCATCATCGCGGCGTCTGCCGGGGTGGCGATGCCGCCGGCAGTGAAGAGCACCACCGGAAGCTTGCCCGCTTCGGCGACCTCGGCAACGAGTGCGTACGGGGCGCGCAGTTCCTTTGCCGCACTGAAAAGCTCGGTCTCGTCCATCGTGGACAGTTTGCGGATCTCACCGCGGATCGAGCGCATGTGCCGGGTGGCCTCGACGACGTTGCCGGTGCCCGCCTCGCCCTTGGACCGGATCATGGCCGCGCCCTCACCGATGCGCCGCAGCGCCTCACCGAGATTCGTGGCGCCACAAACGAACGGCACGGTGAAGGACCACTTGTCGATGTGGTGTGCCTCGTCGGCCGGGGTGAGGACCTCGGACTCGTCGATGTAGTCGACGCCGAGGCTCTGCAACACCCGCGCTTCGACGAAGTGGCCGATCCGGGCCTTGGCCATCACCGGAATCGTCACCGCGGCCACGATCGATTCGATCATGTCCGGATCGCTCATCCGGGCCACACCGCCCTGGGCGCGGATGTCGGCAGGCACCCGCTCCAGCGCCATCACAGCGACGGCACCGGCGTCCTCTGCGATCTTGGCCTGGTCGGCGGTGACCACGTCCATGATCACGCCACCCTTGAGCATCTCGGCCATTCCGCGCTTGACGCGCGTGG
>JACCTM010000366.1 GCA_013812385.1 Geodermatophilaceae bacterium
GCCTATACCGACGACCCGTCCTCCCTAGACTGCTCTCGCGCGGGAGTGGTGTAACGGCAGCCACGCCAGACTTAGGATCTGGTGCCTTCGGGCGTGGGGGTTCGACTCCCCCCTCCCGCACGGTAAATCCGCAGGTCAAGGGGCACATAGCGACTCGGCAACGGCCGTTCTGCTAACAGACTGCTAACGGACGGTTCCGAACACCAGCGCCGCAACTGTTTCGGCAGCCTCACCGTGCAGCGCCGGCGACACGTGGCTGTACGTGTCGAGGGTGATCGAGATCGAGGCATGCCCGAGCCGTTCCTGTACGACCTTCGGATGCACCCCAGCCGCCAGGGCCATCGTCGCCCAGCCGTGACGCAGATCGTGCAGTCGGATCGGTGGCAGCCCGAGCCGCGCACTCCGACGGGTGAACTCGCGCGAGAACCGCTCAGGGTGCAGCGGGGTCCCGTCGACCTTGGCGAAGACGAGATCGTGGTCCCGCCACCCTGCGCCGATCAGGAGCCGCTCGGCAGCTTGTGCCTTCCGGTGCTCGCGTAACCCAGCCACGGTCACCGCGTCCAGGCTCACCGATCGGCGACCCTTCGCGGTCTTCGGCGTCCCGAACTGAACCTCGTGGTTCACCGTGACCACTGTCTGCCGGATCGTCGCCCGGCACGCGGTCAGGTCAAGGTCAGCCCACCTGAGGCCGAGCGCCTCACCCCGGCGCATCCCGGTCGTTGCCAGCAACAGGTACGCGGCCCAATACCGGTCTGTCGTCCGGGCGCCGTCGAGGAACCGGGCCAGCTCGCCAGCCGTCCACGTCACCATGTCCGGGCTGCCCGAGGACGTGCCACGCGGCGGGTCTGCGGCGTCGGCAGGATTTCGGGCCAGCCTCCCCCAGCGCACCGCGTCCTTGAACAGTCGGTGCGCGATCGTGTGCACGTACCGGACCGATCTTGGGGACAGTCCCCCGCCCTCGGAGTCCTTGCGACCCTCGGCCAACAGCGCCGCGTACAGCCCGTTCAATGCCCCAGCGTCAATGCCGGCCAGTGGAGTCGCGCCGAGGTACGGCAAGACGTGCAGCCGAAGGTTGCGGGCGTAGGAGTAGCTCGTCGCTGGTCTGAGTGTCGGCTCGATCGCGGCCAGCCAATCCGCCGTGAACTCGGCCAGGGTCTGCCTCGACTTCGGTACATAGGCGCCCTTGTTCACCGAGCCGACGATCTCAGCTAGTGCGGCTTCGGCGTCCCGCTTCGTCCGGTGCCCGCCATGCCAGCGTTGCCGGCGCCTGCCGGTCAGCGGATCGTTGCCGGTGTCCACGACCACCGACCAAGACTTGCCGCGCTTGACGACTGAGCCTCTCATCGTTCCCCTGCCTTCCCCTTGAGTGCGGCGCCGAGGAATCCGGCGTCTCGTGCCCGCTTGACGTAGAGCTGCGCCGTTCGGTGCTGTTTGTCGAAGTGCGCCGCTACCGCCTCGATCGGCTTCGTGTCGACGTTCGCCCTATAGATCTCGGCGACTTCTCGGAGCATGTCGTCGGTAAGGCTGCGATGCGACTCCGCCCGAGCTAGTCGCCCCTGTCGGATGAGCTTGTCGACCTCGGCATCATCCCGAGCGTTGTCCGCTGTGATCTCCCCCGAGACTGGGTCAATTGTTCGGATGACCATCCCCACAGCGCTGACGGCGTACTCCAAGTGATCGTCGATGCTGAGCATGCGAAGGTGCTTCCGCTGAACCTCGGAGCCGTCGGCAGAGCTACTGATCCTGACCGCCCGACATTCGGGTGCGCCGTTGCGTACCTCGAAGTCCATCTCGTAGCCCGGCTCGCCCGCGCTGTCCTCATAGACAACCGTGAACTTCGCCGGCATGAGGAACTTGCCACCCATCGGGACACTTGGGCTCTCCAGCCAGTTCGTCTGAACCTTCAACTTCCCCACAACGACCCCCTACGCAAGATTCGCGCTCCGCAAATACGTACGCATCTTACGTACTAGACCGGAACACTAGCAGGCATGACCCCAGCCAACCCGGTCGGCGTGCCGGACCCCCGCGACAGACCAACACTCGACCTGTGGCCGGAGACAGGCCGGTACCTCGGACTGAGCAAGTGCAGCACCTACGACGCCGCCCACCGCGGCGAGATCCCGACGATCAGGATCGGGCGCAGGCTGCTCGTGCCGACGGCTGCGCTGCGCAGGCTGCTGGAACTCGACGACCCGAAGTCGGC
>JACCTM010000380.1 GCA_013812385.1 Geodermatophilaceae bacterium
ATCTGACGATCGCCGGATCGGGCAGTGGAGTGATCCCCAGCTCCACCCCTTCCAGCATGTGCTTGCCGATCGCTGCACTGTTCGGGAGTTCGATCGGATAGGTACCGGTGAAACAGGCCGTGCAGAGCCGATTCGCCGGCTGCTCGCTTGCCGCGATCAGGCCTTCCAAGGAGATGTAGCCCAGTGAGTCCGCGTTGATCGAGGCCCGGATGCCGTTGACCTCCAAGCCATTGGCGACAAGCTCGGCCTTGCTGGCGAAGTCGATCCCGTAGAAGCATGGCCATTTCACCGGCGGCGAGGCGATCCGTACGTGTACTTCGATCGCGCCAGCTTCGCGCAGCATCCGGATCAGCGCGCGCTGGGTGTTCCCGCGCACGATCGAGTCGTCGACCACGATCAGTCGTTTGCCCCGAATTACTTCACGTAAAGGGTTGAGCTTCAAGCGGATTCCGAGTTGCCGGATCGTCTGGCTGGGCTGGATGAACGTACGGCCGACGTAGGAGTTCTTCACCAGCCCCATGCCGTACGGGATTCCGGAGGCTTCGGCGTACCCCACGGCGGCCGGGGTGCCAGACTCCGGAACGGGGATCACCAGGTCGGCCTCGACCGGCCACTCCTTGGCCAGACGGCGGCCGACCTCCACGCGGGTGGCATGCACGGTTCGGCCGCTGATCGTCGTGTCGGGACGGGCCAGGTAGACGAATTCGAACAGGCAGCCTTTCGGCTTGGCCATCGCGAAGTGCTCGGAGCGCAGGCCTTCGGAGTCGATCGCGATCAACTCACCGGGCTCGACCTCCCGGACATAGGAGGCCCCCACGATGTCGAGCGCCGCGGTCTCGCTGGCCACGACCCAGCCGCGCTCGAGCCGCCCCAGAACCAGCGGTCGGACGCCCTGCGGATCGCGAGCCGCGTACAAGGTGGTCTCGTCCATGAAGACCAGGCTGAACGCGCCGCGCAGCGTCGGCAGGATCTCCATCGCCGCCTGCTCGATCGTGACGTCGGGCCGTGCGGCGAGCAGGGCGGTGATGATGTCGGTGTCGGTGGAAGTCGGGAAGGCACCGGGTATCCCGGCGTCGGCTGCGCGCGCGGCCAACTCCGGTGTGTTGACCAGATTCCCATTGTGGCACAGCGCAATTCCGGATCCGGCCGCGCTCGTTCGGAACGTCGGCTGAGCGTTCTCCCAGGTGGATGCGCCGGTCGTGGAGTACCGCGTGTGGCCGACGGCGAGATGCCCGCGCAGACTGGCCAGTGTCGGTTCGTCGAACACCTGCGCGACCAGGCCGAGATCCTTGTAGACCACGACCGAAAAGCCATCACTGACCGCGATCCCAGCCGCTTCCTGGCCGCGGTGCTGCAGCGCGTACAGCCCGAAGTAGGTGAGTTTGGAGACTTCCTCGCCGGGTGCCCAGACCCCGAAGACGCCGCACGCGTCCTGCGGAGCGGGGCTGTAGGGGTCGATGTCGTGGGTCAGCCGTCCGTCACCGCGAGCCACAACGCCAGTGTACGGGCGTAAGCCCGGCCGGTCCGTTCGCCACAGCCGGACTCAGGCGATGTTGCCGGATTCAGCACCGATCGTGGTGTCCTCGCCGTGGCCGGTCTTGACAACGGTTTCCGGCGAAAGGGCGAGCAGTTTGTTGGTGATCGAGGCCACGATCGTCGGGTGATCGGAGTAGGACCGTCCGGTCGCGCCGGGGCCGCCGTGGAACAGCGTGTCTCCGGTGAAGACCGTGCCCAACTCCTCGGCGAAGAGACACACCGATCCGGGTGAGTGGCCAGGCGTCGCGATGACCCGCAGCGTCGTCCCAGCCACGGCGAACGTGTCGCCGTCGGCTATCTCACGGTCTGGCCCGACTTCGGGATAGACGACGTCCCAGAGCATCCGGTCCCCAGGGTGCAGATAGATCGGCGCGCGGCTGGCATCCCACAGGTCACCCGCGGCGTTGACGTGGTCGTTGTGCCCGTGGGTGAGCACGATTGCCAGTACGTCGCGGCCGCCGATGGCCTCGAGGATGGGCTTGGCGTCGTGGGCTGCGTCGATGACAAGAACCTCGTGCTCGTCTCCCACCAGCCATACGTTGTTCTCGACTTCGAAGTCCTCACCGTCGAGGCTGAACACTCCAGACGTGACGACGCGTTCGATCGTGGCACTCATGTCTTGTCCCCCGGTGGTCAGAACACAACGACGGAGCGCAGGACCCCGCCGTGGTGCATCTTGTCGAACGCGGCCTCGACATCGTCCAGGCCGATCGTCTCGGACACAAAGGCATCGAGATCCAGGCGCCCCTGCAAGTAGAGGTCGATCAGCACGGGGAAGTCCCGGCTCGGCAAGCAGTCGCCGTACCAACTCGACTTCATCGAGCCGCCGCGGCCGAAGATCTCCAACATCGGGAGTTCGACCTTTGCCTCCGGGCTGGGCACGCCGACCAGAACGACGGTGCCGGCCAGATCACGAGCCTTGAATGCCTGCTTGTAGACCTCGGGATGACCTACCGCGTCGATGGCCACGTCGACGCCGAAACCGTCGGTGAGTTTCCGGATCGCTTTCACCACATCGG
>JACCTM010000438.1 GCA_013812385.1 Geodermatophilaceae bacterium
CACCCACTTCCGGATGACCGCGCCCGCGGCTTGCCCTGTGAGCCGTCACAGGTCTACACCGTGCGCTTCACCGCTCGGGAGCTCTTCGACGAGGGTGAACATGCGGTCACGGTGGACATCTGGGAGAGCCATCTGACGCCGGTTTGACGATGCCAAGGGGCTGGGCCATGAGCGGTGACCATCACGGAAGCGACGGCCCGGATCCGGCCCTGCCGGTGTACGCCTGGTACGAGTGCTGGTCATGGTGGCCGGCGCGCTGGCCGGCGCGCTCCTGTTGGCCGCGACCGTGGCCGGCGCAGTGCTCGCTGCGTTGGCCGCGGCGCTCGGCTTGTCCTGGCTGAACGGGCTGGAACGGTCGCCCGGCTGAGCCGGGGAACCGCAGAGTTCATCGTCGGGCAAGGGTGTGGGCAAGGGCTGCGGCAAGGTGCGCGGTGTGCGATCGAGGGTGACTCGACCCCTCCGATATGATCACGACCATGCCGAAATCTTCCACCTCAGTTTCGGGCCGCCACTTGACTGTTCTGTGTGCTGCGGTCGCCTTCGTCCTGGCCGGCGGCGTCACCGCCGCCACCCACGCCGAGGACGACACCCGTGTGCTGATTGGGATGGGGGATTCCTACTCCACCGGTGCCGGTATTCCGCCGGTCGAGGCCAGCTCCGACCAGGAGTGCCAGCGGTCAGCGGCCGCCTACCCGATGGTGGCCGCGTCCGAGCTCGGCTTCGAGGGGTCGAGCGTGGCTTGTGGTGGCGCCGTGCTGGCCGATTTCACCAGCACCAGCCGCAAAGGTGCGCCGCCGCAGGCCAGCGGCATCGAAGAGGCCGACATCCTGGCCTGGACGATGGGCGGTAACGACGTCGGGGGCCCGAGCGGGGTCCTGGCGTCGGGCAGCAGCTCGCAGAGCATGGCTGACTTCGCCGCAGCTGTCGACGCGCTGCGCCCACAGCTGGTCGCCGCCTACACCGACGTGCAGCGGGCCGCACCCCAGGCGCAGATGTTCGTCCTGGGCTACCCCGACATCGTCCCGGCGAGCCAGCAAGACCTGGACGCCTGCCTCGGCGCCACAGCCCAGGAGCTGGGGGCCGAGGGCATCCACGACAACATCGAGCTGCTCAACGCCGCGATCGCCGCGGCCGCGGCGACCGTGGGGGCGACCTTCGTCGCCACAACGGCGTCTTTCGCCGGGCACGAGATGTGCACCGCTCAGCCCTACGCCAACGCCCCCGGAGATCTGCGGCCGGCATCACCTGGTGCATCCATGCACCCCAACCAGGTGGGACACCTGGCAATGGCCGCTGACCTGGTCGCGGCCATCGGCGGAGCCGAGCAGCCAATACCGCCGCCCGAGGCCCTTTTGGACCGCATCCGCGTCATCTGCGAGGCGCGAAGCCCGGGCTTTCCCATCGGCCCATGCAGGCATTGAGGCGGCCTTGCATCGGGATCTTACGACCTCCAAGCCACCTCCATCACCACTCGCAGGGACGGCGTAGTTAGATCTGGCACCGGGCAGCCTCAAACTGCAGGCGCGCCCGATCGCAAGGAGCCCACCGGCGAACGACCATCACACAGTGAGCAAAGCTCCAGTACGACCTGACCGACGGCCTGCTTCGCCGCCCGGTGGAAGAGGTCGAGCGGAGGGGAAGACTCCTTCCCTCGCTCACAGGATCTAGTGTGTCGATCGATGGACACGGCCCGGTACTTGCAGAGATCACCCGCCGACCCCGCGGGCCTGCGAACAGTTGGTGCCTTGCCGGCGCCCACGGGTTCCGGGGTAGGCTGCGCACCGACGCGAACAGCGCTCTGGGCCGAGGTCGACCTGTCGATGGGCGGCGGCCTGCAGGAACAGCGCCTGAACGTCGTCGAGAACACAGCCGAGGCACACAACGTGATCGTCTGCACGCTGTGCTCCTGCTATCCGATCGCGCTGCTGGGGCCCTCGCCCACCTGGTACAAGAGCGAGGCCTATCGATCCCGCGTCGTACGCGAACCCCGTGCGGTCCTGGCCGAATTCGGCTTCGACCTCGATCCCGCCATCGCAATCACCGTATGGGATGCCAGCGCCGAATCCCGCTACATGGTCCTCCCACATCGCCCCGAAGGCACCGAGACTCTCGACGAAACGGAACTCGCCGCATTAGTGACCCGCAACGGTCTGATCGGCGTCGCCCCGGTTTGATAGCGCGTCCGAGAAGCGCTGCCGCAGTTCGCGTTTGAGGATCTTGCCGCTCGGGTTCTTGGGCAGTGCGTCGATCAGCTCGACCTGCTTGGGCAGCTTGAACGCCGCGAGCCGCTCGCGGCCGAATTCAGTGAGGTCGGCGGCCAGCGTCGCCGTGTCGACGTCCGTACGAGGCACGACGACAGCGCAGACCCGCTCGATCCACTTGTCGTCGGGCAATCCGATGACGGCTACCTCGGCGACGCCGGGATGCTCGTACAGCACCTCCTCGACCTCTCGGGAGGCGACATTCTCACCACCGGTCT
>JACCTM010000457.1 GCA_013812385.1 Geodermatophilaceae bacterium
CTGCAGGATTGGGTGACGCGCAACGGTCGGATCACCTGTGGGGCGATGTAATTCGTGTGGGCACAATTCTGATCCGGTGGATTCGGCACCGGTGACCAAGGCATCACGGAGTACTTCACCAGCTTCACCTACAGTGGCGTGCGCTTCGTGCTGCTGGAGGACCACAAGTCCAAGACCGGCGGCAATGGGGCTGGCGGTGGCGAACATGCACGCGGACCAGGCCACCTGGGTGAACGCCTACGGCATCCGACTGCGGGGATCAGGCGCTCAAAGAGGAGGGGTACGGCCTGCTGAAGATCGACTCGGCCAACCGTGAGTACACCTTTAAAGCCTGGCGCTGGGACGTCGACCCGACTCGCGCGGGCGCATCACGCATGTCGGGCTGGCCCTACGTCCTGTCCTTCGACGACGCCTGATCGGGCGCCGCGAATCTCGCGGCATGTGGCAAGAGTGTGACGGATCCATTCCGATCCGCCCCAACGCCCCTTACGTGGTACACCTGTAGTCAAGCAGCCACTTATGTCGGAGCGTCCAGATGTCTAGAGTGGTCAGGCCAATCGCCAGCGGAACCACTCGCGGCCGTTCAGTAGAACCAGGTGCGGAAGTTCCCAAGCTCGCGGTTGAGATCTTCTACTACGGGGTCGCTACGCCGATCAGCATCCCCATCATCGGGTCCGACCGAGCAGCCGCAGAGTCGTATTTCGAGCGTCTCAAGCGGGACGTCATAGCGGCGCAACAACACAGCCAGCGGCAACTGCTGATCCGCCCGTTCGATCGGACCCAAGAGGCCCAAGTAGTACAGCCCTGGGAGATCCAGCGGGTCCTCCTCGTCGACCATCCCCAGACCAGCGAGGCGGCAGACGAGGTTCCGGTCACATCACCCCAGCCGCCGGCCGCCGACAACCGAGCCGCTGCCGTCCAGGATCGGCCGCCGCGTTTGCACTCGCCGATTCCCCGCGGCCGAACAAAGCGGCTCGCGTTGGCCGGCCTGTCGGTTGCCCTCGTCGTTGGCCTGTCCGCCGTGCTCATCGATGCCGCCGACGGGGAAGGCCCCGCCGGTCCCGTGGCTGTGAGCCCCACCCAGTCGACGGAACAATCGACTGAGCCGTCCGGACTGCCTCCGCTGCCGGCTACTGCCAAGGCGCCGAACGAGCAGCTACTGGCGACTATCAGCGCCCTCAGCACGCTGGCGACGCGCGATCCTGACGTCGTGGGACCGGAAGCCGACCAGGTGCTCGCACGCTTGCAACAGGTGCAGATGCTCGAAGGCGGGCCGCGGCGCTCGGCCGCGGTAGTGGCCAACGCCTCGGTCGGCGTCGCTGTCGCAGCCGGAGAGTTCGATGCCGACGTAGGGCAGCAGGTCCAAGAGGTGCTCGACAACGTGGCCCGACCTCCACGGCTGATCGACCTCGTACAGTTGGTCGGCGCGGACCCGGTCGCGATCGGCCCGGGCGGACCGGGATTGCTCGACCCGCTGGTTGCTCTCGACCATCAGGTGCCCGCGGACCAGACCGCCGCGAGTGCGGCCACTCTGTTGGAAACCGTGACAAGTGGCACGGAGAACGGTCAATTGAGCGAGGCATTCCAGACCGCAGCGGTGGCCACGTTGCAGGACTTGGCGGACCCAGCCGCCTACCTCGCGTTGCAAGACCTGCTTGCCGACGTCGAGCGGGATCCAAGCAGCATCGGCCCGGCCGGACATCATGTACTCGGGTCGCTGCGGGACATCGCGCAGCTGCCGGTGTTCCCTCAGGGCAACCTGGCAAGTGAGCTTCTTGGCCTCGTACTGCAGGAAGGCCAGGTGACGACGGTGTTCCGGGATGCCGCGATCCCGGTACTGGTCCCACTGGTCCGCTGACTGACGGGTGCGGTGTCCACGGCTTTCCGACCGCATGTCGGGGTGGGTCTCGTCGGTGGGCGCTACTGGGATCGAACCAGTGACCTCTTCGGTGTGAACGAAGCGCTCTACCGCTGAGCCAAGCGCCCGGGACCGGGGCAACCTTACCGGGAAGGCTTTACCGCCACAGCGGCACCCAGTCC
>JACCTM010000468.1 GCA_013812385.1 Geodermatophilaceae bacterium
GAGGGTGCCCAGCTCGAAGACGCGGCCGGGTGTGAAGTCTTCGAAGTAGAGCGTGTTGTCGGGGACTGTCGGCACGCGCCTCACGGTGCCACAGCACACTCACGACATTGAGGGCAGACGGCGCAGAGCCCAGTTCTGGGCCGCTGCGAATCCACCGACGACGACCGCCTGCGCGCCGATCCAGAGTCCGCCGATCAGCGTCGGGGGCAGGGCTCCGGTGAGCAGCCGCCACGCTGGCCGCAGCCCACGCCACGTTCGCCGCGATGATGGCCAAAGTTGCCGCCCGCGGCGGGTGAACTCGTGCGGCCACTGTCCCGACCGCCACGCCGTAGGCCAGTAGGAAATCGACCTCGAAAGAACCGCTGGCGGCGACGGTGGTCCGGTTGCCCCGGACGATCGATGTGCCGTTATCGATGATCCGCACCTGCCACTGCTGACCGTTGACGTTGCTGTCAACCTCGAATTCGATCTCCAGGCCACGCCGCGGGGCTGGCCTGCAGCTTCCAGTCGCTGCTTGCGCTGCATGAGCCCTGCCCAGAGACGCCCTGGTCGCCGCCGCTGGCGGCTACCGGTACGGCGATCGCGGTGCTGGCGAGTGCGGCCAGGCCGATCGCTGCGATGCGGGTCTTGGTGATGGTGATCATCGCTTTCCCTCCTGCTGTTGGGCGATCGGTGGCCGCCCGCTGATGTGGTGCCAGAACCATGTCGGCTGGCCGGTCGCGTCTTCCAGTGGACGTAGGCGCTAGTACCGCGATATTGTGAAGCCGTCACTTCATAGATCGGATGGTCGACGATGGCAGGACGCCAAGCCAAGGCTTTGCCACAGCGGTTGATCGTCGGCAACGAGGCGCTCGCCGCCCTTGCCGTACCGGCCCGTATGGCGATCCTCAACCACCTGCTTGCAGTTGGCCCGCGGACGGCAAGTGAGTGCGCGGCGGTGACCGGCGAGACGGCGTCCAACTGTTCGTGGCATCTGCGTGCGCTGGCCAAGGTCGGCCTGGTCGAGCCGGCCCCGGAGTCCGGGACCGACGGGCGCACGAGGCCATGGCAGGCAGCTGCCGTCGGATTCAGCTTTGCCGGCGACGCCGGGCCAGCGGGCCGGATCGCCCAGACTGCGATCGCGACCATCTCTGATTCGCACGACGGCGAGCTCTATCAGCGATTCTGGGCTCGTCGCGACCTCATGCCCGAGGAGTGGATCGCGGTCTCCGGGTCGAACCGATATTCGTTGAACCTCACGCCGGCAGAGTTGAAGGCACTGGTCGAGGAAGTGGACGCGCTGATTCGTCCGTACGTTCGCCCGATTCGTCAGGATGCTCCGGAGGACAGCGCGATCGTGCACCTGTCGGTGCGCGCGTTCCTCGATCCGGATGTCTACGGCGATCCCGGGGTGGACGAGGCGGAGCAGCCGTGAGCATGTTGGGTGTGCTACGTCGGCCGCAGATGGGACGGCTGATGGCAGCCGGCCTCCTCTCGGAGGTGGGGGACTGGCTGCTGTTGATCGCGTTGCCGCTGTTCGTCCTGGAGCTGACCGGATCCGCGCTGGTCACGGCAACCGTCTTTGCCCTGGAACTCCTCCCGACCGTACTGGTCGGCCCGATCGCCGGTGTCCTGGTCGACCGGTACGAGAGATGGAAGCTGATGACGATCGTCGCGACCGCGCAGGCGATCTCGTTGACGCCGCTGCTCGCAGTCGACTCCGTCGACGAGCTCTGGATCGTCTACGCGGTCGTGGTGGCCGAGTCCGTCCTCGGCACCATCATCGAACCTGCGCGCAACGCTGCGGCCACCGTTCTCGTCCCTGGCCAGGACCGGATGGCGATGAACGGACTATTGGGACTCACCTCCAGCATGGCCCGACTCGTTGGCGGACCGCTGGGTGGTCTGGTCTTCGGCCTGACCGGTCTGGGCGGAGTGATCATCGCCGACGCGACCACGTTCATCGTCGCCGCGCTGTTGCTGGCGCCCTGGCCGACGCGGCATCCGCAGGATGCAAAGCAGAACGCCTCGCAGCTTTCGCCCGACGATGCGACCACAACCGGCGCCGCATCGATGAGTGTCCTCCGAGCCTGGCTCGAGGGTCTTGGAGTGGTAGCTCACACACGCATGCTGCGTCGGGTGATGGCGGTCGTGGGCTGCATGGCGCTGGCCCAGGGGGCTTTCGTCGTACTGTTCGTGCTCTTCGTGCTGCGGGATCTGGCCGGCGATGCAGCCGACGTCGGGATCCTGCGGGGCGTCCAGGCGATCGGTGCGATAGCCGGTGGAGCTCTGCTCGGTTTGCTCATCCGCCGGATGGATGCCCCGCGATTGCTCACCGTCTCCCTCGCCGCCTTCGGGGTGCTGTCGCTGGTCATCTGGAACCTTGCGCTGCTGACTACCGCGTTCGGCCTATACGTGGGCCTGTTCATCGCGGTCGGATTCCCGGGCCTTGCCTCGATGACTGGCCTGATGACCCTGCTCCAGAACCACACCGACGACAGCAACAGAGGGCGGATCCTGAGCACCTTCTTCGCGGTCTACGGAGGTGTCCAGGCGCTGGGGATGCTGCTGGCCGGCACCGTCGGGACGGGGGCAGGACTCAGCGTCACCCTCCAAGTGCAGGGAGTGCTCTACCTGGCCGCGGCAGTTCTTGCCCTACGGCTGCGCGAGCCAGCTCCGGGTGGAACTCAGTCTCCGACCTAGGCTGCGGTTCCCGAGGTGATCCGGAGCAGCTCGGCGTAGCTGGTCGGGAACACCGTCGACGGATGGCCGGCGGCAGCCCAGACCTCGCTGTAGCGCGCGAGTTCGATATCGACGAGCGTGCCGATCGGCTCGGGATGCCCGATGGGCGCGACTCCGCCGATCGCCTGACCGGTGTGCAGTCGTACGAAGTCGGGGTCGGCGCGCCGCATGCCGGCGATGCCGAGAAGCGTGGCTACCTTTTGCGGTGTCCCCCGATGTCGACCGCTGGTCATCACCAGCAGCCGCGCCCCATCGGCGTCGAAGATCAGGCTGTTGGCGATGGCGCCGACTTCGATCCCCAACTGCTCGGCGGCAAGGGCGGCCGTGCGCGCCTTCTCCGGCAAGGTCCGGACCTGACCAAGGACACCTGCATCGCGCAGCCGAGCTGCGACCGACTCGACCCTAGATGAGAACCATCGCGACAGTGAGTGCAGCCTGACGCCCAGTGGCCCAGCTAGGCGCGCCTACGACTTGCAGCGCCTCGATCACCAGGAAGCCGGCGCCAATCGCTCCGGCCCCGCCGAGCAAGCTCAGCAGGACCTGGCCGACGCCCATTTCACCGCCATGGCCGAAGAAACCTCGCCGCGAAACCAGCACAAAGATCACCATTAACAGGGCGATACCTACCACCGCAGCCGCAGCAGTCCCGGTCAACCAGGCTGGCGCGCCAAGCTCAGCAAAGCCAGGTCAACAACACGCCGATTCGCCCTGGCAGCCGGGCTCCTGACCTGTTTCCTCCGTCAGATCGTGCTCGACAAGGTGTTCCACGCCGATCCGCATCCCGGCAACGTCTTGCTGCTCCCTGACGGCCGGCTAGCCCTGTTGGACTTCGGATCGGTGGGTCGACTCGGTCCGATACTGCGCGAGGCGCTACAGCGGTTCCTGCTGGCGATCGAGCATGGGGACCCGCTGGGTGCGACCGACG
>JACCTM010000501.1 GCA_013812385.1 Geodermatophilaceae bacterium
GCTGCGCTGGCCGTCAGCGCCGCACGCTCGGGCCATCAGCCCGTACTGCTCGGCGCCGACCCCTGGGACGGTGGAATCGACATCACCCTTGGCGCTGAGGGGGTATCCGGCCCTCGCTGGCCCGATCTCGCCACCGTCTCCGGCCGGCTCTCGACGGCGGCGATCCTGGACGGCTTGCCACAGGCTCACGGCGTGCGCTTTCTGAGTTCGGCTCGAGGTCAAGCCTTGCGGATCCCGCTGCCGGCGCTGACTGCGGTCGTCGCGGCGGCACGGCGTACGGGAGGGCTAGTCGTAGTGGATCTGCCCAGGGAGGCCACCGAGGCTCCGCGATGGCTCGGTGGGCAGGTCGATCTCGGCTTGGTGGTGTGCGCGGCCACGGTATCCGGTGCATTGGCAACCCGGGCGCTGGTCAGCGAGTTGGGTTGGCAAGCACCAGCTTGCGGCGTCGTGGTCCGTGCCGGGCTCGGACGTGACATCGACGATGGTGCGTTGGCCAGCGCCGTCGGCCTTCCGGTGCTGGTACGGCTGCGCGAGGAGTCGCGTGTGACCAGGCAACGGCAGCGAGGTGAGCCCCCTGCGCCTCGACGCCGGAGTCACCTTGCCAGGTCATGCGCCCAGTTGTGGAAGTTGGCTGCCGACCGCCAGGAGGCTGCGGCGTGAAGGTCGAGACGATCGTGGATCGAGTCCGTACCCGGCTGGCGGGGCTGGACGAGCCGGCCGGGCGGGCCCGGGTCGCCGAACTGGTCCGGGTCGAGGCCGGCGCCCTGGTCGACGACGCGGATCTGCTCACCCTGATCCGATCGGCCGAGGACGAACTGGTCGGGGCCGGGCCGCTCGAGCCGCTGCTCCGGCGGCCGGGAGTGACCGATGTGCTCGTCAACGCCCCGGACCAGGTATGGGTGGATACGCCGGCCGGACTGGTGCGTACCGAGGTCCGGTTCGCGGACGCCGCAGCAGTGCGCCGGCTGGCCCAGCGGCTGGCCATGATGGCCGGTCGCCGGCTCGACGACGCGACTCCATGGGTTGATGCGACCTTGCCCGACGGGAGTCGCCTGCACGCCGTCCTGCAGCCGATCGCCGCCGGTTGCCCTTGCATCTGTCTGCGCGTGCTGGGCCGCCGCCAGTTCTCCTTCGCCGAACTGGTCGATTGCGGCACGATCCCGACCCAGGCAGCGTCGCGACTAGAAGCCATGATCGCTGATCGCCGGTCCTTCCTAGTCACCGGCGGGACGGGGTCGGGCAAGACGACGTTGCTGGGAGCTCTGCTCTCCCTCGTACCTGTCCATGAACGGCTGGTCCTCGTGGAGGACGCACCGGAGTTGGCTCCGACGCATCCGCACGTGGTGCGCTTGCTGGCGCGTCCGGCAAACGTCGAAGGCGCTGGCGCGGTGAGCCTTCGCGATCTGGTTCGCCAAGCACTGCGGATGCGACCTGACCGGGTCGTCGTCGGAGAGGTACGCGGTGCGGAGGTCGCCGATCTGCTCTGCGCGCTGAACACCGGTCACGAGGGCGGTTGCGGAACAGTGCACGCCAATTCGCCAACCGAGGTGCCCGCTCGTCTCGAAGCGCTGGCAGCCATGGGTGGCCTCGACCGGGCCGCGGTGCACAGCCAGATGGCGGCAGGACTCGATGCGATAGTGCACGTCGTGCGGACCGGTCAGGGCCGCATCGTCAGTGAGCTTGCCGAGTTCGAGCGCGGCGGCCCGGTCCCACGAGTACGCGCGGTGTGGTCGCGGTGAATCAGGCGTACCCGTTGGCGCTCCTAGCGGCAGTCCTGTGCCTCTGGCCCCGCACGTTCGCCGTGAGCCGACTGGCCCGCGCGGTTGATCTGAACGGCCGCGACGGTGCCTCGAGGTCGTGGGTCTCCGCCGGCTGGGGGCTGGCTCGGTGGCCTCGATCGGGGTGGCTCCGCGCTCTGCTGGTCGTCGGGGGAGTCGTCGCCTCGGCTCAGGTCTGGCCATTACCGGTTGCGGCCGTCGGGGTCGCGATCGCTGTCACGGCCGGCTCAGGGCTGGTCCGCATGCGCCAGGAACGAGCCGTGGTCGGCGAGGAGCAGGCCGCCGTCGAGGGGCTCGGGGTACTCGTGGCTGAACTACGCGCCGGTCGACCAGCCGACGAGGCCCTCGCGGCGGCGGGGCGACATTGCGGCCACCAGAACGTCGGGGCTCTGCTGACCCGACTCGGTCGATCGCTGCGGCTGGGCGATCGCCTGGAGGGGCCGATGGGCGTGGACGAGCGGGCGCCACCGCTGACTGCCGGGCGCGGGTCACCTCGGCCAACGGGTCAGGTCGGCCCCGCGACGCAACCTGCGGCCGATCCGCGCTGGCAGTCCCGACTCATTGCCGGTCTGCGTCTGAGCCAACGGACCGGTTGTGCCCTCGCCGATGTGGTGGCGGCGGTCGAGTCCGACCTGGCCCGGCGTGGCCATCAGCGAGCAGACGTTCGAGCGACGGCGGCCGGTCATCGGGCAACGGTCGTGCTGCTGGCCGGTTTGCCGGTCTTGGGGCTCGCCATGGGCAGTGGGATCGGGGCGGAGCCGGTGCGGATATTGACCACGACGACGATCGGCCACGTCCTCCTGGTCTCCGGCGTCACCCTGGAGCTGGCTGGCCTTGCTTGGAGCCGGCGGATGACCCGCGCCGCCCTGAGCGAAGGCTGAGCCTTGGTCTGGCTCTCCGACTCGCACCCGGTGCCCTCGATGGTGCTGGCGCTGCTGACCATCAGCCTGGCGATCCTTCCGACAACCGTTGCCGTCGCGGACCATCGGCTGCGACGTCTCTCGACGTCGGTTGAGCCCTTGGGCAAGACGCTCGCCGGCGGTGACCCGTCGGCCCAGGTCGACGCTCAACGTCGACGGGCCATGCTCTTCGCGGCACTTGCCGCCGCCGCGGTCCTGGTCACCGTTCCGTCTGCTGGCGGCGGCCTCGCGACCTCGGCGGTTGCGGCTGGGACGTACCTTCTGCTGCGCGGGACCGCTCCCGTCGACGGTGCGTACTCTCGTGCGAGCAACTGGCTCAGCGCGATCAGATGGCCCGGGGCACGGACGGGCCGGTCTGCGGTCGCGGACCCGCTGCTGCCCTTTGCCATCGAGCTGTTGGCCGTCTGTCTGCGGGCGGGCATGGCCGGCTCGCCGGCGCTCAGATCGGTGTCGGGCATCCTGCCGGCCCTCGATCACTCGGGGCCGGGAGCAGCGGCGTCCGTGCCGGTGACTCCCGGTGTATCTGTCGTGCTGGCTCGCGTCGCTGCAGCCTGCGAGCTGGGCAGCGAGCCAGCTACGGCATGGCAGGACTGGCTCGGACATCCGGTCTACGGCCGGCTGGCCCGCGCTCTGGTCGTCACCGGCGAATCGGGCAGTGCCGTCGCTGGGCGCCTGGAGGCTGTCGCGCAGCAGCTGCGCACCGCCGAGGGGCAGCAGACGATGGCTCGGGCGCAACGAGCCGGTGTGCTGCTCATGGCGCCGCTGGGACTGTGCTTCCTGCCCGCGTTCGTCTGCCTCGGTGTTGTTCCAGTGATCGTCGGAATCGCCGGCCAGGTGTTCGGCTGAATCGCTGGGAACCTTCCCCCGTAGTGCCGCGGCCCACGTCGGTTGCGGCGACTGAGTTTCCACAGCCTTCGGGGCTGTGCAGGTTGGTGCCCGAGGCTGTCCACAGATGACATCGAGCCCCAGCGCACCGAGTCATCAGGGTTGAGGCTGAGCAGGTGCGGACAGACGTCTCGCACCCACGTCGAGGAAGGGAGGGTGAACATGGTCAAGCGGTTCGCCACCGTCACCCAGTTCATGGTCAACCTCTGCACCATCAGTGCAGTTGGCTGCCTCATGCTCACCGCCGCAGTCGGTAGGACCGCGCGCAGTCGGCTGCGCCGAATCTCCGGCGACGCCGGAATGAGTACCGCTGAGTATGCGGTGGGAACGATCGCGGCCTGCGCTTTCGCCGCGGTCCTCTACCAAGTCGTGACCGGGGATTCGATCGTCTCGGCGCTCCAGGATCTGATCGACTCCGCGCTTTCGACCCTTTCCTGAATTACCTTGCCGGACAGTGAGTCTCTCCGATCGCGCCGGGTCATGCGGTGCGAGAGCGGGCTCCTTCGTCGCCGCATTTGGATGGCTCCGCGGACCTTCGATGATGCCGGGATGGTCACCGCGGAGACCGCGGTCGTGCTCCCGGTCCTGGTCTTCATCCTGGCCGCCGCGCTGGCTGCGGTATCGGTGGTCACCGCGCAGATGCGGTGCACCGATGCTGCCCGCGAAGGCGCGCGGGCAGCGGCCAGGGGGGAGTCCGATGCGGCAGTAATCCAGATCGCGGCGTCCTCCGCCCCGGCGGGCAGTGCCGTGTCGGTCTCTCGGAATGAAGACACCGTGACCGTCGAGGTCAGTGCTTCCGTGGCTCTGTTCGCCGGTCTCGGTCCGTCGATGACGGTGTCAGACGACGCCACTGCCGCTCTCGAGCCGGGGCTCGACGGTGCAGCTGGGGCCCAGGGCGACCGTGGTGGCGCTGCCGGCGGTGGTCCGCGTGGGCCGCCATGAGCAGCAGCAGAAGGCCGGCCGGGTCCGCCGGTCGTCGGGCCCTCACGATTCGCAGCGAACGTGGGTCGGCGGGTGTCTGGGTATTGGCGCTGTCCGGCGTCATCCTGCTCAGCGGGGCAGCTTCTGTCCTGGCCGGCATGGCGATCATCAGCCGACACGAAGCTGGGACGGCGGCCGACCTTGCTGCGCTCGCGGCTGCCAGCCGGGCGTTGTCCGGACCCGAGGTCGCCTGTGCGGCGGGGCAGGACATAGCGGATGCCAACGGCGCGGAATTGGTGTCCTGCACCCTGAGCGCGGACGGTGTTGTGGATGTGACGGTCACCGTGACGGTGCAGTTCGGTTCGCTGGGTCTCGGGGTCGCCCGGGCCGATGCCCGTGCCGGCCATGCCGGGACCGGTGGCCCGGCGGGTCCGGATCAACCACTGGTCGACGGACTCGCGCCCGGGTCATCGCCGCGAAGTCGCGGCCTCGTCAACGAAACTGGACTGCGCGTCGCCGGGGTGACGAGCAACGCCCGCGTCGACCAAGGCGTCGAGAACCGTGTCCAGGATCGTGACCGCCGCCTTCTTGTCCAGTGGCGAGTTGCCGTTGCCGCACTTGGGCGACTGTATGCACGAGGGGCAACCGAACTCACAGACACAACTCGCGATCGTGGCCCGAGTGGCGGTCAGCCAGTCCCGGATCGCGTCATGGCCGCGTTCGGCGAAGCCGGCACCGCCGGGATGGCCGTCATAGACGACGATCGTGGCCGCGACGGTGTCGGGGTGCAGAGCCGTGGACAAGCCGCCGATGTCCCACCGGTCGCAGGTCGCGAACAACGGCAACAACCCGATCGCGGCGTGCTCGGCCGCATGCAGGGCACCGGGCAGATCGGCCTCGGCGACCTCGCTCCGGACAACAGTGCGGGCATCCAAGGTGATCCAGACCGCCGCCGTCTGCAGGAGCCGAGGCGGCAGGTCCAGCGGAAACTCGGCCAGCACCTGACCGGTCCATACCCGGCGGCGCTGGTAGGACACCACCTGGTCGGTGACATCGACGAGCCCGCGGTGCACGCCGACGCCGCCGTAGGTCGAACTCCGTTCGGTCGAGATGATCCGCAAGTCGGTGATCTGCTGCGCGCGGGTCGTCCACTCCGGCTCCTCGGCATGCACGAGTGCGACCGAGTTGTCGAGGTCGAACTCGTCGACGACGTAGGACGCGCCCTGATGGACGTACAACGCTCCGGAATGCACGGTCGAGTGGGACGCAGCACCGTCGACCGTGCCCAGCATCCGGCCGGTCTCGGTCTCGACGATGGTCACCGGGGAGTCGCCACCGGAACGCAGATCGACGTCCGGCCGGTGCCGATGCGTCCAGTACCACCCGCCCGGCCTCGTACGCAGATCGCCTGCGGTTACCAGAGCAACCACCGACCGCCGGGCGGACTGGCCACCGAAGAGGTCGAGGTCGGACTCGGTCAACGGGTACTCCGCCGCCGCCATCCGCAGCTGCGGACCCAGAACGTGGGGATTGGCCGGATCGAAGACGCTGGCCTCGACCGGCCGGCCGAAGATGGCCGCCGGATTGTGGGCGAGGTAATGGTCGAGCGGGTCGTCCGCGGCGACGAAGACGGCCAACGATTCCTGACCGGCCCGCCCGGCACGCCCGGCCTGCTGCCACAGCGAGGCCAGCGTGCCCGGAAACCCCGAGAGCACCACGGCGTCCAGGCCACTGATGTCGATGCCGAGTTCGAGCGCGTTCGTCGAGGCCACCCCCAGCAGCTCACCGGTGTCCAGCTGCCGCTCGAGTTCGCGCCGTTCCTCGGGAAGGTAGCCGCCGCGATAGGCAGCGACCCGCTTGGCCAACACCGGGTCGACGTCGGCCACCAGCCGTCTCGCCTGTGCCGCAACACCTTCAGCACCTCGGCGGGATCGTACGAAGGCGACCGTACGAGCGCCGTCGCAGACCAGATCGGACAGAATCCGAGCCGTCTCCGCAGTGGCCGACCGGCGGGTCGACTCGCCGTTGTTGCCGTGCTCCCACGGCGGTTCCCACAACGCGAAGGTGCTGGCCGCGCGTGGCGACCCGTCGTCGGTCACCGCGCTCGCGTCGAGTCCGGTCAAGCGCAGTGCCGAGGCCTCCGGATCGGCGACCGTGGCCGAGGCCAGGACGAACGTTGGCGCCGCGCCGTACCGCGCGCAGATCCGGCGCAGCCGGCGCAGCACGTTGCCTACATGGGCACCGAAGACGCCACGGTAGACGTGGCACTCGTCAACCACCACGAAGGACAGATGACGCAGCGCAGAGGACCACCGTGGGTGCCGAGGCAGGATCCCCCGACTGAGCATGTCCGGGTTGGTGACGATCCAGCGGCTGTGCTGGCGTACCCAGTCCCGTTCGTCGCCGGGAGTGTCACCGTCGTAGGCGGCTGGACGTACCGACGGACCAGCCAGGGCGGCCACCGCGGCGAGCTGGTCGTGGGCCAGCGCCTTGGTCGGGGCCAGATAGAGCACCCGACCGCGCGGATTCTCCTCCAGCGCGGCGAGTGCGGGCAACTGGTAGGCCAGCGACTTGCCCGACGCCGTACCCGTGGACAGCACTACGTCGCGGCCGGAGCGGGCCAGCTCAGCCGCGGTGATCTGGTGCAGCCAAGGCGCAGCGATGCCCAGTTCGGTCAGCCGTTCGAGCAGCGAAGGTGAGACCCAGTTGGGCCAGGGACCGGTCCGCGCGGTTCGGGCGGGCAACTCGGCCACGTGGGTCAGCGGGCAGGAGACGGCGGGGAACGGCGCAAGCCCACCCCGTGCAGTGGCTGGGGCAAGAGCAGCGCCTCGCACGAGCCTGTCCAGTCTCTGCGCCGACACGTTCTCCACTCTGGCAGGTGCCTACGACCAGCCCGTACTGACGAGCAAACGAGCGCTCCCTTAGACTCCGCGCGACTGTGTGGCCCGGATCGTCCGGGTCGACACCGCAGCCATCCCTGGGCGCACCCACGCGCATCCTCGGATGCGCCGGTGTCGGGTCGGGAGGACAAAGAAATGCCGGTGGAGAGTTCCATCTCCGGGGGCGACTACGCCCTCGTCACGATCATTATGCTGGTCGCAGTGGGCGCGCTCGCCTTCGGCGCCTTCCTCGTCCGCGAGGTCATGGCCGCTGGGCAGGGCACTCCGAAGATGCAGGAGATCGCCAAGGCGATCCAGGAGGGCGCGGCGGCCTATCTGCAGCGGCAGTTCAAGACCCTGGCGATATTCGCCGTCGTGGTCTTCGTCGTCCTGATCCTCTTGCCGGTCACTGACGGCGGTACGGCCACCCGAATCGGTCGCGCGATCTTCTTCCTGCTCGGCGCGACCTTCTCCGCGTCGGTCGGCTTCATCGGCATGACCCTGGCCACCCGAGGCAACGTCCGGATGGCGGCCGCCGCGCGGGAGGCAGGTTTCAAGCCCGCCTTCCGCATCGCATTCCGTACCGGTGGTGTCTGCGGGATGTTGGTGATCGGCCTGGGCCTGCTCGGATCGGCGCTGGCCCTCCTCGTCTTCAACGAGACCGCCCCCATCGTCCTCGAGGGTTTCGCCTTCGGCGGCGCGCTGCTCGCGATGTTCATGCGGGTCGGCGGCGGCATCTTCACCAAGGCCGCCGACGTCGGCGCCGACCTGGTCGGCAAGGTAGAGGCCGGCATTCCCGAGGACGACCCCCGCAACGCTGCCACCATCGCCGACAACGTCGGGGACAACGTCGGTGACTGCGCCGGAATGGCGGCAGACCTGTTCGAGTCCTACGCCGTCACCCTGGTCGCGGCGCTGATCCTGGGTCAGGCCTTTTTGGGCGGCGACGGAATGATCTTCCCGCTCGTGGTCGCCGCGATCGGCGTGATCGCCTCCGTCGTGGGCATCCTGGCCTCCAACCCCAGAGACAGTGACGCGAGCGGCCTGACGACGATCAACCGGGGCTTCTTCATCTCCGCGGCGGTCTCGCTCGTCCTGGTCGCCGGTGCGGCTTTCCTGCTGCTGCCTGGGGACTTCGCCGCCGTCGGCATCGACGAAGGCGGCAGCCCTGCAGTGATCGGCTTCGTCGCCGTACTCATCGGCATCGTGCTGGCCGCTGCCATCCAGTTGCTGACCGGCTACTTCACCGAGACCAGCCGCAAGCCGGTCCAGGACATCGGTCGGTCCTCGCAGACCGGTGCAGCCACCGTCATCCTGTCCGGGATCTCCGTCGGCCTCGAGTCAGCCGTCTACTCCGCGCTCCTGATCGGGGCAGCTGTGTACGGCGCCTTCCTGATCGGCGGTGGGATCGCCCTGTACGCCGTCGCGCTGGCCGGTTGCGGCTTGCTGACCACCGCCGGTGTGATCGTCTCGATGGACACCTTCGGCCCGGTCAGCGACAACGCCCAGGGCATCGCCGAGATGTCCGGTGACATCGACGAGAACGGCTCCCGGGTGCTGACCGACCTCGACGCGGTCGGCAATACCACCAAGGCGATCACCAAGGGGATCGCGATCGCGACGGCGGTCCTCGCGGCCACGGCGCTGTTCGGCTCGTACTACCAGAGCATCCTCGAAGCACTCGAGATCGCCGGGGCCGATGCCGCGGAGGCGATCAACGGGCTTCAGCTGGTCAGCCCGAACAACATCGTCGGCGCCATCCTCGGGGCGGCGGTCGTGTTCTTCTTCTCCGGCCTGGCCATCAGCGCGGTGTCTCGTGCGGCCGGACGGGTCGTGTTCGAGGTACGCGAGCAGTTCCGTACCCGTCCCGGGATCATGGACTACTCCGAGCGCCCCGACTACAGCCGCGTGGTCGACATCTGCACAAAGGACTCGTTGCGCGAACTGGCCACTCCCGGGCTGCTGGCCGTCCTGGCCCCGGTCGCGGTCGGGTTCGGACTCGGGTTCGGCCCGCTCGCCGCCTACCTCGTCGGCGCGATCGCCGCCGGCACCCTGATGGCTGTCTTCCTGGCCAACTCCGGTGGCGCCTGGGACAACGCGAAGAAGATGGTCGAGGACGGCGCGTACGGCGGAAAGGGCAGCCCGGCCCACGCCGCCACGGTCATCGGTGACACCGTCGGCGACCCGTTCAAGGACACCGCCGGCCCGGCCATCAACCCGCTGATCAAGGTCATGAACCTGGTGGCGCTGCTGATCGCACCGGCGGTCGTCAGCCTCACGATCGGCGTGGACGCCAACGAGGGGCTGCGCGCGATCATCGCTCTGAGTGCCGTTCTGATCGTCGTGGTCGCCGTCGTGATCAGTAAGCGCCGTTCGGTGGTCATGGGTGCCGACCCGACGGTCGCTGACCACAACCAAGAGGTTCCGCCGCCCGCGCCATACCGGGCCTAGCCGGACGTCCCGGATTGCTGGCTCGAGACCTTCACTCAGCTGAGCGGGGAGCTGAGGTCTTGCACGAGCAGTTGGCTCTCTTCGACGACGCGAGCGCCGACCTCGAGATCGCTGATCTGGAGGGTCTGCTCGTTGCCGGCGCGGCTCTCGTCCAGCGCGGCGCCGAAGCCCGGCTGTCCATCGTGGTCAGGCAAAGCTGGCGCGTGGCCGCGATCGTCGAAGCCTTGGAACTGCGCGGCCTGCCCGGTGAGGAGGTCCAGACCTTCGATTCCCACGTCGCCGTACGAACGCCCTTCCACCGCAGTCTGTTGCCATTGACCGCGCGGTGGTCGCGTGGATCGTCGAAGCTGCCGCCTGCCGACTGGCGGCTCACGCCGGCCCGGGTGCGGCTGTGGGCCTTGGCCACGGGCCGGACCGACCCGAGTGGTTACCTGCTGGGCCTCAGCCGTACCGACGACGGCTTGTGTTGGTCGGCCGCCGGTACGGCGCTGGCGGTTGCCGGCGTGGCGGGCACCCTGCTCGGGCCACGCGCCGGTGGTCCGGCCTATCGGATCGTCGGGCAGCGGCGCAGCCGCCGGTTGTTGGCGATGGTGGGCCCAGCCCCGGCCCAGGCGCCATCCGGAGCCTGGCCCAGCGAGCCCAACACCTGACGGGTCCGAATGCGTCCGCGGGGGTCGGACGCGCTGATTTGCCTCGTCTGCCTTACCGTGTGCCGCTAGGAGAGGGTTCCCCGATCAGTTGTCAGGAGTTTCGTGCCACCGAAGTCCAAGAGCGTCGCCAAGCCGGTCAAGCGGTCGGGAAAGCCGCTCGTCATCGTCGAGTCCGGCTCGAAAGCAAAGACGATCTCGGGCTATCTCGGCAGCGATTACATCGTCGAGGCCAGCGTTGGGCACATCCGCGACCTGCCCCGCAACGCCGCGGATGTCCCGGCGGCTTACAAGGGCCAGTCCTGGGCCCGGCTCGGGGTCAATGTCGACCAAGGCTTCGAGCCGCTCTATGTCGTGAGCACCGAGCGCAAGAAGCAGGTCACCCGGCTCAAGGCGCTGGTCAAGGACGCCAGCGAGCTCTATCTCGCTACGGATGAGGACCGTGAAGGCGAGGCCATCGCCTGGCATCTGATCGAGACCCTCAAACCGACCATCCCGGTCCGCCGGATGGTTTTCCACGAGGTCACCCGCGAGGCGATCCTCACCGCGATCGCCAACCCCCGTGACGTCGACACCGCCCTCGTGGACGCCCAGGAGACTCGTCGGATCCTGGATCGGCTGTACGGGTACGAGGTCTCGCCGGTCCTGTGGAAGAAGGTCATGCCGAAGCTCTCGGCCGGCCGAGTGCAGTCGGTGGCGACGCGGATCGTGGTCGAGCGCGAGCGCGAGCGGATGCGCTTCGTCGTCGCCGACTACTGGGGCATCGACGGTGAATTTGCCGTCAAGACACCCGACAGGGCGGCTGACGAGGCCGAGCCCACCTCGCTGCGGGCCACCCTCGCGCTGCTGGACGACAGCCGGGTCGCCACGGGCCGGGACTTCGAGGCCACCACCGGTCAGGCCAAGAGCGACGTCGTCCACCTGGACGAATCCGGCGCCCGTGGTCTCGTCGCCCGGCTGGAGGGTGCCGACTTCACCGTCACGCGTACCGAGGAGAAGCCCTACCGGCGCCGGCCGTACCCACCGTTCATGACCTCGACGCTGCAGATGGAGGCCGGCCGCAAACTGCGCTGGTCGTCGGCCACCATCATGCGGGTGGCTCAACGGCTGTACGAGAACGGCCACATCACCTATATGCGAACCGACTCCACCACCTTGTCGGAGACTGCCCTGTCCGCGGCCCGCAAGCAGGCCCGCGAGTTGTACGGCGACGCCTACGTCCCGGCCGAGCCGCGGCGCTACACGCGCAAGGTCAAGAACGCCCAGGAAGCACACGAGGCGATCCGCCCGGCCGGAGATTCATTCCGCACTCCTGGTCAGCTCGCCGGTCAGCTGTCCTCAGATGAGTTCAAGCTCTACGAGCTGATCTGGAAGCGCACCGTCGCCTCGCAGATGGCCGACGCGGTGGGGACCAGTCTGTCGGTACGGCTGACCGGAACCTCCACCACCGGTGAGGTGGCCGAATTCTCGGCCAGCGGCAAGACCATCACGTTCCCGGGTTTTCTGCGGGCCTATGTCGAGAGCTCCGACGACGAGACGGCCGAGGGTGAGGACAGCGAGCGCCGACTGCCGACGTTGGCGCGCGGCCAGGAACTGACCGCGCGCGAGCTGGAACCCAAGGGACACAGCACGTCCCCGCCGGCGCGCTACACCGAACCGAGCCTGGTCGGGGCCATGCAGGAGCTGGGCATCGGGCGGCCCTCTACCTACGCCTCGATCATGCAGACCATCCAAGACCGGGGGTATGTCTGGAAGAAGGGCGCGGCACTGGTGCCGTCCTTCGTGGCCTTCGCCGTCGTCGGCCTGCTCGAGCAGAACTTCACCCGGCTCGTCGATTACGGATTCACCGCCTCGGTCGAAGGCGATCTGGATGACATCGCGACCGGGCAGGGGCGTGGCGTCGACTGGCTCACCCGGTTCTACTTCGGCAGCGACAGCGGCCAAGAGGGTGGCATCGCCCGCTCCGGTGGACTCAAGAAGCTTGTGTCCGAACGGCTGGGCGACATTGATGCCCGCGGGGTGAATTCGATCCCGCTGAGCGCGACCTACGAGGGCAAGCCGGTCGTCGTACGGGTCGGGCGTTACGGGCCGTACCTGCAGGCCGACGGGGACGCCGGCGAGCGTGCCAGTCTCCCTGACGACATCGCACCGGACGAGCTGAATCAGGAGCGCGTGGCCGAGTTGCTGTCCGCGCCGAGTAGCGATCGCAGCCTGGGGCCCGATCCGGAGACCGGGCACACGATCATGGTCAAGGCCGGACGGTACGGCCCGTATGTGTCCGTGTTGCTGCCCGAGGGTTCGGAGGAGAAGCCGCCGACGGCAAGCCTTTTCGCCTCCATGACGCCCGAGACACTCACGTTGGATCAGGCCCGGCAGCTGCTCACCCTGCCGAGGGCGGTCGGTGAGTTGGACGGGGAGAGGGTCGAAGCCCGAAACGGGCGCTACGGCCCGTACCTCTCCAAGGGAACCGACTCTCGTTCGCTAGATGCCGAGGAGAAGCTGTTCACGGTTACCTTGGACGAGGCCAGAGAGCTGTTCGCCCAGCCCAAGATGCGGGGTCGCCGCGGTGCCGCTGCCCCACCGCTGAAGGAATTGGGGGAGGATCCCGGTACCGGCAGACCGATGGTGGTCAAGGACGGCCGGTTCGGACCGTACGTCACCGACGGCGAGACCAACGCCAGCCTGCGCAAGGGTGACGACGTGGAGACGCTGACCGATGCGCGTGCGATCGAACTGCTCGCCGATCGACGGGCGCGCGGGCCGGCCCCTAAGCGCGCCGCCAAGAAAGGACCGGCGAAAAAGACGACTGCAAGAAAGACCACCGCGAAGAAGGCCACCGCCAAGAAGACAACAGCCAAGAAGGCAACAGCCAAGTCAGTGGGCTGAACCGGCTCCGCGCGGTGCGGGTCAAGATCGTGATTGTCTGGGTGAAGTGCAGCTCCATCCAGAGCGCTCATGACCAACAGTGGAGCACCGCTCAGAAGGGCTGCAGCAGTTCCAGGCGGTTGCCGACCGGATCGTCTACGTAGCAGCGCCAGAATCCGGGAAAGTTCCCGTCCCACGCGACGTCGTAGCCGGCCTCCGCACAGGCCGCGGCTACGGCATCCACATCAGTGCAGACCAGACCCGGATGCGCCTTGCGCGCCGGCCGGAAGTCCGCTTCCACGCCGCAGTGGATCTCGGCCGTGCCGCGCCGAAACCACACTCCACCGCGTGCGGCAAGGGTGGGTGGCTTCGTGAGCTCGGCCATCCCGAGGACACCGCTGTAGAAAGCTCGCAAGGCGTCCTCCGACCCGGCCGGGCAGGAGACTTGCACATGGTGCAGTCCGTCGATCACACGTTCTCCTCTCGCCGGGCGACCGCGAAGATCCTGCGGAACGGGAACAGGACCCGGCCGGTCTCATCCGCAGGGTAGGCAGAGTTCAGCAGCTCGGCGTACTGGCCGGAGAACTCCTGGGCATCCTGGTCACCGAGAACGGCGAAGACGGGGCGCAGCGCCGTACCGCTGGTCCAGCGCAGCACCGGCTCCGGCCCACTCAACTCGTGCAGATACGTCGTCTCCCAGGCATCGACGCTCAGGCCGGTTTGCCTCAGGATCCGGAGGTAGCCCACGGCATCCAGCACCGAATCAGCGCCGCGCAGGGCTCCACCGAGTTGGCCGATCCACTGTGGACTGCCGGCAAGCCGGCGCAGGAGAACATGCGACGGCGCGTCGAAGTTGCCCGGGACCTGTAGGGCCAACCAGCCATCCGGGCCAAGCCAACTGGCCATCGCAGCAACTAGCTCGCCGTGATCGGGAATCCACTGCAACAACGCATTGCTGACCAAGACGTCAATTGCGGTATCCGGCGACCAGGTCCGCGCGTCGGCGTGGATCAGCGTCACGTCGGGGAAGCCATGCAGAGCGGTCGCCGCGACTGCCAGCATGTCGATCGAGGAGTCCACACCGATCAGCTGCGCATCCGGCCACCGGTGCGCCATGGTCAGCAAGCCAGAGCCGGTACCGCACCCGAGGTCCACGACCACGAATGGCCGGGACGCGCCCACTCTGGCGAGCAGATCGTAGAACGGGCGCGTCCGCTCGTCGGCGAAGAGGTCGTATGCCCCGGCATCCCAAGCGTCCGGGCGCTGCGGGTTCGACATCGCCCGATTCTCGACTAGAGGTTGCCGCGATCATGGAGCTGTGACCGGTTTGGGGCCGAAAATCTGGTCCCAGCTCCATGATCACGAGAGAAGAGCAGGCTGCCTACCTAAGCTGGTTGACGTGACCAGCCCAACTGCCGACCCCGGCCGGGAGCGCTCCGAGTCCGGGGGCCTGTTCGTGGCGTTCGAAGGCGGTGAGGGCTGCGGTAAGTCCACCCAGGTGCCGCTGCTGGCGACCTGGCTGCGCGAGCGAGGCCACCAGGTACGCACGACCTTCGAGCCAGGCGAGGGTGTGCTCGGCCGGGCGATCCGGTCGATCGTGCTCGACCCCGCCAACACCGAACTCAGCGACCGCGCCGAGGCCCTGCTCTATGCCGCCGACCGGGCTCAGCACGTAGCCAGCACGATCGGGCCCGCGCTGTCCGCGGGACAGATCGTGATCACCGATCGGTACGTCGATTCCTCCCTGGCCTATCAGAGCGCCGGTCGGGGGCAACCCGCCGACGAGATCGCCTATCTCTCCGGCTGGGCCACCCAGGGCCTGGTACCGGACCTGACCGTTCTCCTCGACGTCCCGGTCGATGTCGGGCTCGCCAGGATCCGGGGCCGGGCTGCAGCCGACCGGTTGGAGGCGGAGCCACAGGCCTTCCACGAGCGGGTACGGCAGGCGTTTCTGACTCTGGCCGCCGGCGACCCCGCCCGCTACCTGGTCGTGGACGGGCGAGCCGACGCCAAGACGCTGGCTGCCCGGATCGCTGAACGAATCGAAGCGGTTCTCGGCGTCGAGCGCGTGGACTCCGCGGAGCGGTCATGACCGTCTGGGTCGACGTCGTGGGCCAACCCGGCGTCGTCGACGAACTGGCCGAGGCCGTCGCCGATCCAGGCTCGATGACCCATGCCTGGTTGTTCACCGGACCGCCAGGTTCTGGCCGGTCGGTGGCCGCTCGAGCCTTCGCCGCTGCGCTGCAGTGCGAATCCGGCGGCTGCGGGCGGTGCCAGGCCTGCCACACCACGCTGGCCGGAACCCACGCCGACGTCACCGTCGTCGTACCCGAAGGTCTGTCCTTCGGAGTGGACGACACCCGCGAGCTGGTACGTACGGGCAGCCGCAAGGCATCTGGGGGCCGCTGGCAGGTCGTCATCATCGAGGACGCGGACCGGCTTACCGAACGCGCCGCCAATGCCTTGCTTAAAGCGATCGAGGAGCCTCCGCCGCGGGGTGTCTTCCTGCTCTGTGCGCCCTCGCTGCACCCTGACGACGTGCCCATCACCATTCGCTCCCGGTGCCGCACGGTCACGCTGACGACCCCTGCAGCGTCGGCCATCGCCGAGGTTCTCGTACGCCGCGACGGCATCGATCCGGCCATGGCTGCATGGGCCGCGACCGCCGCCCAGGGCCACGTCGGCCGAGCTCGACACCTGGCCCGTGACGAGAATGCCCGGCTCACCCGCAAGGCGGTGCTGGACATTCCGGCATCACTTACTTCTCTGGCGGCATGCCTGGCGGCCGCTGACGAGCTGATCCTCAGCGCCGAGGAGGAGGCCAAGGCTCGCTCGGCGGTCCTGGACAGCGCCGAGACCGAGAATTGGCAGCTTGCCTACGGCGCCGGCGGTCAGGGCCCCGGTTTGGGCCGAGGCGCCGCCCGGGGAGCGGCCGGAGCGATCAAGGAACTCGAGCGACGCCAGAAGTCTCGGACCACCCGGCTCAACCGCGATGCGCTGGATCGTTGCTTGGTGGACCTGGCCGGTTGCTATCGCGATGTCCTCGTCGTACGAGCCCGGGCAGCCGATGCCCAACTGGCCCATCCCGATCGTCGAGCCGACACGGCTCGGTTGGCCAACAGCCTCGAGCCCGGTGCCGCGTTGGCCCGGCTGGAGGCTGTGCTGTCGTGTCGAGAGGCGCTGGAACTCAACGTCAAACCACGGGTGGCCCTCGAAGCGATGACGAGCCGTTTACGGCTCCCGAACAACAGCTGAATGGGTCCAAAAAACTGCTGCGAAACCTATGCAGTATTCCGCGTGTAAGTTCACATTAGGGCCCAGCTGAGGGCCGCAGTTCGCCAGATCTTGAAAATGGGCCGAGCGGGCTGGCTTTCTGCCGCTCCTTCTGCCTATGGTGTTCCTGTTGCAGCGTCGACACGGGGGAATGCTTGCCCGGTGTCGTCGAGCAAGTCTGTCTCACATGTCGATGGCTGCGTCATTGATGTCACTTAACTCCGCGTTGGCGGAGCCTTCGGAAGGACTGTGCATGACCGTAAGTTCTATGCCGCTGCGAGAGCCTTTGCTCACGCGAGGCCGCAAGCCAGCCGCGTTGCTGGCTGCTGGTGGCCTGTTGCTCAGTTCGGCAGTCCTCGGCTTCGC
>JACCTM010000503.1 GCA_013812385.1 Geodermatophilaceae bacterium
GTGGTCGGGTCGAAGACCGCGCAGTGCCCGATCATCAGGGTTTCCGCCGCAGCGGCCATGCCCGGGTGCAGGTCGGCGGGGAGGTCGGTCACCGAGCGGATCACCACCCGGGCCTGGGCCAGACTTACCTCGCCAGCAAATAGTGCCAGCCCAGTCTCCTGGAAACCCGCTCGCAGGGCCGCCGCGGTGCGGACCAGCATCGCGGCCTCGGCTGGGTCGAGCTGGTGGGCTCCGTGTAGCCAGGCTCGGGTCGAGGTGGAGCCACGCGTTCGGGCCAGAGCGCGGGCGTCGACCTCACCGACCGCGGCCAGCAGCACCGCGTCGGCCTGCGCCCGCACCCGCAGGACGGCCTGCACCCGCTCCATGATCTCGGTGTCGGATTGCGCCCATAACCGGTCATCGCAGGCCTCGGTCAGAACCGTGCCGGCCCGGTCCAGGACCGAGGTCCCCGACGATGCCAGCAACGAACTCATACCCAAACCCTAGAGACCGGGTCTGACATTCTTGGCCTCTGAAAACCACTGCGGCAGAAAGGTTTTCGAGAATCTTTGGCCACTTTGGCAACACCGGTCCCACTCGAAAGCCGCGTGGCATCGAAGAGGTCGCCACGACCCTGATGGCGGCGGGCCGACCGGCACAACACGAGGCTGGGCGCGCCAGACCCGGATACGCCAGCCAAGTGAAGGCCAGACGCGCCGTACCTCGCAACGGCGCCGAATCAACTCGACCGCAACCGCTGGCCGACAACGCAACTGGCTCGATATCGGGCTATGTCGTTGCTGCTTGTTTCGATGCAACCGCGGCCGACGACGTGACCCGAGCGACCCTGAGGCCAGTCGTTGTTGCGTCTTTCGTTGCGAGCCGCATCGCACTGGCCAACTCAGCCGTCGACACCGGCGTTGGCGTTGGCAGCTGACGACCTCATTCGCGAGGCTGGACCTGCCTGCGACCTACGATGCCGCAGTGGCTGCACACACCGGTTTCGAGGATCTGCGCTTGGACACCGACCCGGTCACGCTTCGCGAGATCGTCGCCGACCCGACGCCGCTGCGGGAGATTCTCGTCGCCGTACAAGAGGCTCTGGGCGAAAGCGCCGATGAAGACCGGGCCGAACGAAGTCGCTTGTACGGCCAGCGGTGCGTCCTGCTTCGACTGCTCGGCGATCTCGACGGCGCTCTCACGGCGGCCAGGCTGAGCCTGCGTTACTCCGGCGACGACCCTTCGCTGGTCACCATCGCCGGCATCCGGCTCGCAAATGTGCACCAATGGCGAGCCGAGTACGGCGTTGCCGACGGGATCTACGCCCAGGCCCTGGAAGGTGCGCCGGACGGGTACCGCTCCTTCGCCTGCCTGCACGCGGGCAAGAGCCGCTACGAACAAGGCGATGCCGACGCAGCGATCCGACACTTCGAGAACGCCGTACGACTGCGATCGTCGGGCCCAGCGGACCTCCTGGCCGCAGCCGAACAAGCACTCGAAGCCGCTCACCGACTAAAGAGTGACACGGACCTGTCAGAGTTGTAGCGGCAAACCCTGCCACGATGCTGTAAGGTCATCGGGGATGGATTCAGCAACGGTGCACACGGCCGCCCAGACCACCGGTTGGTCGGTGCGCATGCTGCACTACCTCGATGCGGCCGGACTGGTCAGCCCGCCGCGAAGTGCCGGTGGCTACCGGCTCTACGGCGAGCGCGAGATCACGCACCTGCGTGAGCTGCGTCAGCTACTCGCCGACCACGACCTTCGACCGGCCGATCTGCAGGTCGCCCTGCGGCTGCGCAGTGAGCCAGCACTTCGACATGCAGTCGATGGATGGCTCGATGCGGCAGCTGACCCATCCGCGACCGTCGGAGCCCCACGCGCACATGAAAATAACCATGAGGAAGGCGCGGCCGGCCGGCCGGCCGTACCCGACCCCGCCACCTCCTGGCTGCGCTTCGAGCAGGACAAGCATTCCCGAGCACTTCTGAGCCACAACACCCCATAGGAGAACGCATGACCGCCCCCACCAGTACCGAGCGACGCACCCTCGGCCAGGATGACTACAAGGTCGCCGATCTCTCGCTGGCGACCTTTGGTCGCAACGAGATTCGGCTCGCCGAGAACGAAATGCCCGGCCTGATGTCGCTTCGTGACGAGTTCGGCCCCACCCAGCCGCTGGCCGGTGCGCGCATCGCAGGCTCGTTGCACATGACCGTGCAGACCGCCGTACTGATCGAGACGCTCACCGCACTCGGCGCCGACGTGCGCTGGGTGAGCTGCAACATCTTTTCGACCCAGGACCACGCCGCGGCCGCGGCCGTCGTCGGTCTGGGCAGCCCCGAGGCGCCTACCGGCACACCGGTCTTCGCCTGGAAGGGCGAGTCGCTGGACGAATACTGGTGGTGCACCGACCAGCTGTTCAAGTTCGCCGACGGACAGGGTCCGAACATGATCCTCGACGACGGCGGCGACGCCACTCTGCTCGTCCACAAAGGCAGCGAGTTCGAGGCGGCCGGACACGTCCCGAACCCGGACACCGCCGAGACCGAGGAGTACGCGGTCATCCTCAAGTTGCTGACCCGCAGCTTGTCCGAGACCCCGGACCGGTGGACCACGACCGCCGCCGACATCAAGGGCGTCTCGGAGGAGACCACGACCGGGGTCATGCGGCTCTACGAGTTCGCCCGGGCCGACAAGCTGCTCTTCCCGGCGATCAACGTCAACGACTCAGTGACCAAGTCCAAGTTCGACAACCTCTACGGCTGCCGGCATTCGCTCATCGACGGCATCAACCGGGCCGTGGACGTAATGATCGGTGGCAAGGTCGCCGTCGTGCTCGGGTACGGCGACGTCGGCAAGGGCTGTGCGGAAAGCCTTCGGGGACAAGGCGCTCGGGTGATCGTCACCGAGATCGATCCGATCTGTGCGCTGCAGGCTTCGATGCACGGCTACCAGGTGGCTCGGCTCGAGGACGTCGTCAGCACCGCGGACATCTTCATCACCTCGACCGGTAACAAGGACATCATCACTGCCGAGGACATGGGCAAGATGAAGCACCAGGCGATCGTGGGCAACATCGGCCACTTCGACAACGAGATCGACGTCGTCGGACTGAGCCGTACGCCCGGCATCGTCCGGAACACCATCAAGCCGCAGGTCGACGAGTGGACCTTCTCCGACGGCCACTCGATCATCATGCTGTCCGAAGGCCGGCTGCTGAACCTCGGTAACGCAACCGGTCACCCGAGCTTCGTGATGTCGACCTCGTTCACCAACCAGGTGCTGGCCCAGATCGAGCTGTTCGCCCATGGCGAGCGATACGAGACCGACAAGCCGCAGGTGTACGTCCTGCCGAAGGCGCTCGATGAGAAGGTGGCCCGGCTGCACCTCGACGCCCTCGGGATCCGGCTGACCGAGCTCTCCAAGGAGCAGGCCGCCTACATCGGCGTCGACGTGGCAGGACCGTACAAGTCCGACCACTACCGCTACTGAGCGACGCGGACATCCCTAGCGGCACAACGGCTGAAGAGCCGGCCGTTTCCGCAACCGGGCGGGTGGAGGCAATCGATCGGATCGCCTCCGCCCGCCGGGACATGCCTCTGGTCGCCGGCATACCGACTCGCCACCCCGCTCCTGGCCCGCTGTCCGGCCGGCTGATCGCTGCCTGCGTGCATCTGACTCCGGAGACCGTCGTTCTCGTCGAGGCACTGCGCGGCCTCGGCGCGCGCCTGCGACTCTGCGCCGCCAACCCACTGTCCACTCAGGATGGTGTCGCCGCCCACCTAAGCCGAATGCCGGGTGTCGAGGTCGTCCTGGGAACCTCGGATTGGGATGGCTACCGCTGGGCCGTCGACGAGGTCGCCGCGCAGGGTGCCGATCTGGTCATCGACGACGGTGCCGACCTCATCTTGGCTGTCGAGGCCGCCCCAGGTGGTGAGAAGCGCCGATTGTTGGGAGCCTGCGAGAACACCTCCACCGGAGCGCTCAGACTGCAGACCGCCCAGGCGGCCGGTGGTCTCACGGTCCCGGTCTTCGCGATCACGTTAAGCGCTGCCAAACGTCTGTACGACGACCTGCACGGAACGGGTCAGTCCGTCCTGGACGCGCTGCTGCGGACGACGAACCTCTTGCTGGCCGGCCGAGTGGCGGTCGTGGCCGGATACGGCACCTGCGGTCGTGGGATCGCCAACCGGCTCCGGGCCCTGGGGGCGCGGGTCGTGGTGACCGAGATCTCCCCGCAGGCCGCGCTCGACGCCAGTCTGGACGGACTCGCCGTAGCGCCGATGGTCGAGGCGATCCGAGACGCTGATCTGGTGGTGACCGCCACCGGCAGTCGCGACGTGGTGACCGAGGAGCACGTGACCCAGGCCAAGGACGGCGTGATCCTGGCCAACGCCGGACATTTCGACGTCGAGATCGACGCCGAGTGGCTGCGCAAGTCCGGGCCGAGCAGTCCCATACGTTCCGGGCTGGAGTCCTACTCGCTGCCCAGTGGGCAGAACGTGTTGCTGGTCGCCGACGGCCGGGTCGTGAATCTCGCTGCAGCCGAGGGGCACCCTCCGGCAGTCATGGACGTCACCTTTGCCACCATTGCCCTTTGTCTCCTCGAACTCGGCGCTGCCCACACGGCGACGGGGGAACCCTCTGGGGCACAGCGTTATCCACCCGGGGTGCACAGCGTCCCCGAGCACATCGATACGACCGTTGCCCGCCTTGCGCTGGGACAGGCCGGAGTCCGCCTGGACACTCCGACCACCGCTCAGCAGGAGTACTTGCGGACGTGGGGCGGCCCGGTGCGTGCCGCGTCGGGCTCCGATCGCGCAGAATAGGCGACATGGCTGGTCCACGCTCCAGGGTCCTCGTCGTCGACGACGACCCCTCCCTGGCTGAGATGCTGGGAATCGTCTTGCGTGCCGAGGGTCTCGAACCTGCCTTCGTGGCCGATGGTGGACGGGCGGTCTCGGCCTTTCGCGAGGTCCGGCCCGACCTCGTCCTCCTGGACCTCATGCTGCCCGGGGCAGACGGAATGCAGATCTGTCGCGAGATCCGCCAGGAGTCCCTGGTGCCGATCATCATGCTGACGGCCAAGGCCGACACCGTCGATGTGGTCAGAGGATTGGAAGCCGGCGCCGACGACTACGTCGTGAAGCCGTTCAAGCCGATCGAACTCGTCGCGCGGATCAGGGCGCAGATGCGCCGTACCGACACCGACCATCCGGA
>JACCTM010000007.1 GCA_013812385.1 Geodermatophilaceae bacterium
GTTGGGCCCCGACAGGGCCACGACCTGCCCGGCCCCGATTCGGGCATTCAGCGGTCCGAACAGTCCGTCGGCGACGACCCCGTCGAGTTCGAGACGCCCCGGTCCGGGGGGCAGATCCGGTGCGTCCGGTGCTGGAGCCGATCGGCGCGGGCGGGAGAGGACTTCGGCGATCTTCTCCATGGCCACGGCGGACCCAGTGCGGTACTCGCCCACCCTCGACAGGTCCCGTACTGGGCCGACCAGATAACCCACGATTGCGACAGCCGCAGCGGCCGGTCCCGCGCCTTGACCTCCGGCCACCGCCAACACGACGACTCCGCCGGCTGCCAGCGCCACGGTGGCCTCGGCGGTGGCTCGCACCTGACCGATTGCCCGGGCTCGGTCCACCATGGCCTCGCGCAGCTTGCCCCCGCGTCGGCGTACCGATCGGAGTTCGGACCGTTCCTGGCCGAATGCCTGCATGACCGCCGAGTGGGCCACGTGTTCGGTGACGTGCGAGGCCATCCGGCCGCGCTGACGTCGGGCTACCCGGGTGGCCGCGCGCAGTCGGCGGTTCTGCCACAACGTGATAGCCATACCGCCGAGAAGAACCGTGGTCACGCCAAGAGCGATCGGAATGCTCACGACAACAAGACCCGCCAGGCAGACGGTGATCAGCGGCAGGGCGACTGCTAGCCGGGAGATGCCCAGGCTCACCCATTGCCGAACCGCAGACAGGTCACCGGTGAAGCGCATCGCCGAGGCGCCGGTGCTGCGGGTGGCTGCGTCGCGGGCCGGTGTGCGGGTGACCTGACCGAACAGCTTCATCCGGACGGCATGTACGTAGGACTGGCCGAGCTTCTCAGCTAGGACCCGCTCAGCCGCCGTCAGCGCCGCCCCGACGCCGGCCAGCACGGCCAGGCCAAGTCCCAACGCGGTGATGGTGCCCCCGGACGCGTCACTACCGAGAAGGGACGAGAACGCCGACCCGACGAGGTAGGCCGTACCAAGCGCGACGGCTGCGCGTCCGAGTCCGACCGCGACGAGAACGGCGAGGAGCTGGGGCCGGCCGTTGCGTAGCAGCCGAGGGGTCTGCGGCGCAGACGTCGGATCCGTGGTCACGCGCTCGCCTTCAGCCTGACCGGCATCTGGGCGATCCGATCGATGTCGACCATCGGGCCGATCCGATCGATGAGCGACCGCGCGATCGAAGCATCGCCCAGGTCTTCGGGACTGTAGACAGGTACATCCAGGATCGACTGGGCCTCGCGGACGGCCAACGGGGAGCAGGTGAGGATGCCGCTGGCTGCCAGGACCGGCAACCCGAGCTCACGAAGCCGGGTGACGCCGTTGACGGCTCCAAGGGCGTCACCGGCGGCGAACACCATGCCGCCGGTCCGCTGCGCCACCACGGGCTCGCGGAGCAGCGCGGCCGTCTCCTGCTGCAAGATGCCGTCGGCGATCTCTACGACGATGGCATCCACACCACGCGCAGCCAGCTCTCCATGCAGCGTTGTGAAGGCCTCGGCCAGCTTCGCGACGGGCACCCGGTAGGTCGAGGCGTAGCCGGCGTCGGTGAAGTCCAGCACCTCGGCGGCCCCGGCGTCGGCAAACAAGAAGGGGTCCCCGCCGGCTCCGGTGCCGGTCACCTTCATCGCTCCGACCCGCAGACCGGCGGCGGTCAGCCCATGGGTGATGGCGGCGACCGTGGTCGTCTTACCTGAGTTCATCGAGGTGCCCGCCACGACAATGGTCATCGGATGGGTCGAAAGTCTTGGGCGTGGCGGGCGAGCTGCAATCCGCCCGTCACGAACGTTCAGGACGCGCCCGCGAGAGTCGGCGATCAGTCCGACGGGCATCAGTTCGGTGGCCGCATCCATGTCCGCATGCTGGGTGACTACTCGGGCAGCTAGCCCGCCGCCGGCAACGAGCTGGCACGCTGATAGATCCGGCGGAACTTCGGCCTCGAACTGATCGGGTGCGTAGCGGCCTGCATAGGCGAGGACCACCTCGTCACCGATGTACAAAGACGCCCTGCGGCCGGTTGCGAGCTCGACTCGCTTGTGCTGGCCGATCACGGTCACCTCCGCCAGAACCAGATCCCCGGGATGCGGGACGACGTCGCCGGTAAGTAGCGATAGCCCTTGAACCGCAGGGAGATCCATACGGCGGGTCGTGAAGGCGCACTTCGCTCGGGAAATACGGGGCAACGGTAGCTCGCTGACCGACATCAGAACTCTTCTCGGTAGAAGTGGTGGTCTACCCAAGACGCTGGGGGACGGCCATGAGGTAACCGTGAGAGTTAGATGAAAGAGCCCTTACATTCCGTTCACCTATGCCGACGAGAGGACTTGCCCCCTGACCCAACCTGTCGGCCAAGCGGCGATCAGGCGGTGCCGAAGATGTGGAACGCCTCGGCCAGGCGGCCCTCCGGGAGTCCTGCCGTACGCGCCTGAGCCGCAAAGGTGGTACGGACGAACTCCGCCACGTCCATTTCCGGGGTCTGGCTCACGTGGCACTTGAGTGCGGCGATCTTGCGCTCGGCCACATCGGTGATGTCGACGTAGTGGTTGGGGTGCGGACTAGCCAACTGCCAGACCTCGCGTACCTTCCAGGGTGCCAGTCCTTCGACGGCCAGGAGTTCCGGGTGGGCATAGGAGTTCCGAGCGTCGGGATAGACCGCGCACAAGGCGGCCTCGCCGGCGGCCAGATGATCTGGATGGCTGGCCCCGATCCGGCGGTAGTTGCGCTCCGGAGATGAGGTGAGAACCCGATCCGGACGTACCTGGCGGACGACTCGGGACAGGTCGCGACGAAGTTCATGGGTGACCGTCAGACGCCCGTCGGGATATCCCAGGAAGACCAAGTCGGACACGCCGACCGCTGCGGCGGCTGCCCGCTGTTCGCGCTGCCGGATAACCGGGATCTCGGTGCGGTCGACGGCATCATCGAAGCCCCCGGCGTCCCCGTCGGTGATCAGGCAGTAGGTGACCTGCAGGCCGGCCTCGGTGAAGGTGGCGATGGTTCCCGCGGCACCGAAGTCGACATCGTCAGGGTGGGCTACGACGACGAGAACCCGATCAATGTCACTCAGCGGGACGTACGGGGGAGCGGTCACCGGCTGACATCCGACGTGGGGGCGGACAGATCAAAGCCGTCCGCGGCCGGCGCGCAGCAAGAGCATCGCCAACGAGGTGCCCGTCTCGCCGAGTTCGGCCGAGAACCGGGCGACGACGGCCTGCTCGCGGGCCAGCGACAACCGGGTTCCGCCCGCGGCCATCCGGAGTCGGCCGACCTGCTTGGAGATCTGGATCCGACGGGCCACCAGTTCGACCAGGGCAGCATCGACGGCATCGATCTCGACGCGTAGTTCGCCGATCGCCTCGTCGGTCTGCAGCGCAGTCATGGGTGTCACCGTCGATGAAGGGGCGGTCGACGACGTCGCCAGATCAGCCGGCCGACCGGTTGGACTCTGAGCCTGCGACTCGGTCATGGTGATCACGGGTTCCTCCGGAGTTGGCGACCCGTGCCCGGGAATGGAAAACCCCGGGCTGTCGGGCCCGGGGTGTCTGTCGTGGACTGTGCTCAGTCAGCAGCGACGGATACCGGAGGCCGGTATCCATAGTAAAACTCACGCGCGCTGTGGAACACGCCGCGAGTATGGCACAACATGTGATGCCGGCCAATGCGGTGGCCGGCTCATGATCGGCGCCACGCACAGAATCGGGAAAGTCCGGGTGGAGCCGTAGAGTTGTACCGACATGCCCTCTCTCGCACCCATCGACTACGTGCCCGGGGGCCGAGGTCTCGTCGAGGACGACGCCGCGGCCGGCGCCCGTGCGGCCGCTGCGGAGACCGACCCCCAGGAGCGACGCATCGGCGCGCTTCTCGACGGCCTGAACCCGTCGCAGCGCGAAGCGGTGATCCATGAGGGCGGCCCACTGCTGATCGTGGCCGGCGCCGGATCCGGGAAGACGCGCGTGCTGGCGCACCGGATCGCCTACCTGCTCGCGGCTCGAAACGTGGCACCCGGCTCGATCCTGGCGATCACGTTCACCAACAAGGCCGCCGGTGAGATGAAGAACCGGGTGGCCGGTCTGGTGGGCGGTCGCACCCGGGTCATGTGGGTCTCCACTTTCCACTCCATGTGTGTACGGATCCTGCGCGAGCACGCCAAGACGATCGGGTTCAAGACCACCTTCTCCATCTATGACCAGGCCGACTCCCAACGGCTGATGACCATGGTCGCCCGGGACCTCGATCTCGACCCGAGGCGTTATCCCGGCCGGCTGTTGGTCAACCAGGTCAGCAACCTCAAGAACGAACTCATCGACGACGAGTCCTTCTCGCCGACCACGGCACAGGAGAAGGTGCTCGCTCAGGCTTACCGCATGTACCAACGTCGGTTACGCGAAGCCAACGCCATGGACTTCGACGATCTGATCATGACGACAGTGCATGCGCTGCAGGCATTTCCGGATGTGGCCGAGTATTACCGGCGGAGGTTCCGGCATGTTCTGGTCGATGAGTATCAGGACACCAACCACGCTCAGTACATGCTGATCCGGGAGCTGGTCGGGCGTCCCGAGCGCCATACGGCCGATGGCGACGTGGTTGGCGCGGGCGTGGATCTCGAGCCGGCCGAGTTGTGCGTCGTCGGAGATGCCGACCAGTCGATCTACGCCTTCCGCGGGGCCACGATCCGCAACATCGACGAGTTCGAGCGCGACTACCCTGACGCGACAACCGTCCTACTGGAACAGAATTATCGCTCCACGCAGACCATCCTGACGGCGGCGAATTCGGTGATCAAGCGCAACACCGCCCGCCGACCCAAGAACCTGTGGTCGGATGCCGGCGCGGGGGAACTGATCTGCGGTTACGTCGCAGACAACGAGCACGATGAAGCCGCCTGGGTCGCCGAGCAGATCGACAAGCTCACCGACGCAGGCCTGGCACGTCCGGCCGATGTTGCTGTCTTCTACCGCACGAACAGCGCTTCCCGGGTCTTCGAGGAAGTCTTCATCCGGGTCGGACTGCCGTACAAGGTGGTCGGTGGAGTTCGCTTCTACGAGCGCAAGGAGGTACGGGACGCCTTGGCCTACCTTCGGGCCATCGCCAACCCGGACGACGTGGTCAGCGTCCGGCGGATTCTGAACACCCCGCGCCGGGGGATCGGCGACCGGGCAGAGGCCTGCATCGAGGCGTTGGCCTCGCGGGAACGGATCAGCTTTACCGATGCCCTCCGTCGAGCCGACGAGGCCCCAGGGATCAACCCGCGCTCCGCGGCGTCGATCGCGGAATACATCGCGCTGATGGACAGCTTCGCGGACCGAATGGCCGCCGGCGTCGGACCATCGGCCATCCTGCAAGGGGTCCTGGACCAGACCGGCTACTTCGCGGCCCTGGCCAACTCCGACGACCCGCAGGACGAGAGCCGGGTGGACAATCTCACCGAACTGGTGTCGGTGGCTGCCGAGTTCGAAGCGGCTCATCTCGAGGGTGGGCTGCTGGACTTCCTCGAGCAAGTCTCCCTCATTGCCGATGCCGACACGGTCCCGGTCGCCGGGGACGACGCCGGAGTCGTCACGCTCATGACCTTGCACACCGCCAAGGGCCTCGAGTTCCCGGTCGTTTTTTTGGCCGGGCTCGAGGACGGCATCTTTCCGCACATGCGATCACTCGGAGATCCACGAGAACTGGAAGAGGAGCGCCGACTGGCTTATGTCGGAATCACCCGGGCCCAGAAGCGGCTCTATATCTCGCGGGCGGCTGTACGAGCCGCGTGGGGCCAGCCGTCGTACAACCCACCGTCGCGTTTCCTCGACGAATTACCGGCCGATCTCGTGAGCTGGGAACGTACGCAAGCCGCGCCGGCCTCGCCATTGGGCTCTGCGCAGGCTCGGGTGGCGGCGACCGGCCTGTCCAGCGGCGGACTTCGGGGCGGCTTCGGCAGCCGTCCGTTGATCACGCTGGAGCCGGGTGACCGGGTCACTCACGATGCCTTCGGCCTGGGCACGGTGACCGCGGTGTCCGGGATCGGCGACAAGGCTCAGGCCACGATCGACTTCGGTACCGGCGGCTACAAGCGGCTGATCCTTCGCTACGCCCCGGTGCACAAGCTTTAGGGGGTCGCGGACGAGCCGCGAAGGGCGCAGCGTCAGTCGCTGGTGGGCAGCGCGTTGACGTCGATGCCGCGCTCGAGCAGCCATGTGGCGGGATCCACCCGCTCACCGTCGAGGCCGCCTGTGTAGACCTCAAAGTGCAGATGCGGACCGGTTGAGTAACCCGTGGATCCCACTTCGGCGATTGTCTCGCCACCCTGCACGATCTGGCCGGCCTCGACGAGCACCTTGGACATGTGGCCGTAAACGGTCACGTCGCCGTTCTCGTGCTGCAAGTAGATGACGTTGCCGAACCCGCTCGCGGGGCCGGCTTCGAGCACCACCCCGGCATCCGGGGCGACGATCGGGGTAGCCGTCGGCGCGGCGATGTCGACGCCCTGATGCATGGTTCCCCAGCGCATGCAGAAACAACTGGTGAGCCGGCCGGACACGGGAAGGAAGTATTCGACTATCGCGTCGCGCTCGGAACGTGAGGCGGCTAACAATTCAAGGCGAGCTGCTGCCTCGGCCTCGGAGATGGCCTGGCGGGGGGTGCCGTCGCCGCCGAGCGGAATGCCGGTGTCGCTGCCGATGCCGTACAGGCTGTCCGCACTCACCGCTGGCGGCTTCTCTGGACCGGGGATGACGCCGGGCGCCGCGGCCAGTACGGCACCGATCACGAGTGCGGCGAGGATCAGAGGGCCGCGGTTGCTGGGGGGTCGCGGAATGCGACTGGCCTCGCGCTGCGCGCAAGGCGTGCGGTGACGCGACACCAGACCCCTATGGTTCGGACAGCAGAACGGAGCCCTTGTTCGGCTCCGTGACGCGACCGTAACCAACCCGTGCACGGGATGCAAACCTTCCGCGCCGGTAACTTCCGATTAGCTTGACAGCCGGCAACGTCATCGTTGCTAGCGTCCTACCCGATATGCCTGCGAACAAACAACCGGCGCGCCCCGCTGCGGTGAGCCGCTCAGCCAGGCCCCGTACGGCGCAGAGGCGCCCCACCAAACCGACCTCGACCAGGCCGGCCCGGCGGGAACCGGCCGGCGAGGTCGTCCTCGGGAATGTGCCGAGCGTCACCCGCCTTGTGGG
>JACCTM010000020.1 GCA_013812385.1 Geodermatophilaceae bacterium
GCATGGGCGCGCCTCTCTCCCATATTGCGCACGCGCATTGATCTACATGACAGTGAAAGGTCCGGTTCCATGGCGCCAATGCGGCCGCTACCGTTTGCACCAATTTCCACCGTATTGGATTTCGCCGAGCTTCGCACTGGATCGGCTCGACGGCTGGAGCTGTGGAATCTTGATCCGCGGTCGAGTGGCGGGGCCCGACTAAGTTACATTGTTCTGTCGGAATTCTCAGAGCCGGGCGGCGCACCTTCCGCAATGGTCACCACTCGGATGTGGCGGACACCCGACAATGACATCGACTCTGCCACTGGCACTGGGCGGTTGGTGCCCGCAGCAGAACTCTCGATACTGACTATCCCGTTGCACCCCTGGCAGGACGAAGCATCCTACGGCGAAGATCGGCTATCCGTCTCAGCTTCCCTGCTGCGCGCCCTCGAAGCGGAAGATCCTCCCTGGGAGACTGCGGAATGCATCGTTGATGGCATTTCTTTCGAGTGGTGCGTTCTTCGGGGAGGGCGAAACGAATTATGGGTTGGTGAATATCGTGACGCAACTGCATCGATAATCCGCTTCGATACTGCGCCAACAAGCCTCCTCTTACGGTCGCTCAATGAGGCTGAGAAAGTCGCTCTCACTCGTACCGCTGACCCAGTGGGTGGTCATTTTTAACGACGCTCAGCGATCTTATGGGGTATGTCAAGGCAGGTAGCTGGACCATATAGGGACAAGCCACGTGGCTTGACATCAATCGGACAAGATGTCAACCTTGTCTCTCGAACACGTGTCGGCAGGGGGAAGCATGCTCGCCGTCATGACGATCGACCAACGTGGCAGCCGCCGCGATGTCGACCGAGTGGAGGACCTGCTCAGCACGCTGGTCCCGCAGCAGTTCGACGGCAACGACGCCGACGGCTGGCTCTTGCCCTTCGAGCGCACCGCCGGCGATGAGGTCCAAGGGGTGCTCACCGATCCGGCGCTCGTGCTGGAGTTGACCCTGCGCTGCGCCCGGTCGCGGCGCTGGAGCGTGGGCATCGGCCTGGGCTCGATCCGTACCCCGATTCCCGACAGCACGCGCAAGGCTTCTGGCTCCGCGTTCGAGAACGCGCGGACTGCGGTGAACCGTGCCAAGGGAGCCCTGGACGCTGTCGCCGTCCATGGGCCCGACTCTGCTGCCAGCGGGTATGCCGAGGCGGTGCTGCGCACCTTGGCGACGGTGCTGCGCCGCCGGTCCTCGGCGGGATGGCAGGCGGTCGATCTCATCTCCCAGGGCCATACGCAGACAGAGACCGCCGACATCCTGGGCATCAGCAAGCAGGCGGTCAGCCAGCGACTGCATGTCGCCTGGTGGTGGCACGAGCAGGCCCTACGCCCGGTCGCCGTGCACCTCTTGGCCGAGGCAGGCTGATGACGACCGTGGCACTCGCGATCTTGCTCGGCATCGTGCTCGTCGTCTCGTTGACCGGTTGGTGGCAGCCTGCGCCGGTCTTCCCAGCGGTGGCGACAGCCCTCATGTTCGCGGCGATCGTGGTTGCCTCCAGCATGGATGGCGTCGGCCGGGCGGCGCTGATCGTCTGTACGGCGTTGGCAGTCACCGCTTCGGCAGCCGGCGGGGGACCGTTGACCGTCGCCATCCTGGCCCGCGCCTCGTACAGCACCGCGCCGCGGATCCGTGAACCCGGCCGGCCGGATCCGACACCGGCCGAGGACCTGCTTCGCGGTGGCGCCTGGATCGGGACACTCGAGCGCCTCGCGGTGAGTGCCGCGCTGATCGGTGGGTGGCCGGAGGGCATTGCCGTCGCCCTGGCAGTGAAGGGACTGGCCCGCTATCCGGAACTACGCTCCCCTGGTGCCGGGGCATCCGAGCGCTTCATCATCGGCACCTTCACCAGCGTCTTGTGGGCCGCGGCCTGTGCGCTCACCGTCCTGCTTCTGCGCTGAGCGCGACCGCGCGCAGCCACTGAATGGCGGTCGCGCCGATCGTCTAGCAGATGGACGGTTGCACCGTCTAGCCAGTAGACTTATGATCGTGCGAGCGCGCGAAGTCAACGTCAGAATCGAGCGGTTGGGCGGCGTCATATTGCGGCAAGTTGGATCACATCGACGCTACGCCGAGGACTACGCGTTGCCAGACGGGACCACTGGTCGGGCGGTGACCATCGTGGCGCAGCATCCAGGAGACATTCCGACCGGGACCCTGCGAAAGATCGAGAGAGACCTCGAACCGGCGCTGGGAAGGAGATGGCTGACGCGATGAGCACGTATCGGGTACAGGTGACTCGCGAGGACGGTCGCTGGCTAGCTGACGTCGTTGGTCTACGCGGCGCACACACCTACGCCCGCACACTGGCGACGTTGGAGCGCTACGTCCGCGAGGTGATCGTGCTCGCCGCCGATCTCGAGGAATCTATGGCCGAGGGCCTTCAGCTCGAGTTCGATATCGCGACTGGTGACCCACAGGTCGATGAGGCCACGGCGGCCGTACGGGATGCGCGATCGGATATGGCGCTGGCGGCGGGGCGGCTGCAGGAAAACACCTCTCGCACGGCTCGAGCGCTGGTGCAGGCCGGCTGGTCGGTGCGGGATGCGGCGGTGGTGCTCAAGCTCTCCCCCCAGCGCGTGTCGCAGCTAACGTCCAGCACCGGCGACCGCAGGGCTAAGCCGCGGACTGGCACCGAGCGGGCTGTTGGGACCGCGAATCATTAGGCGCCAGGAGGCACGTGCGTGGTCAGTCGCCGAACCGCGGAAGCGACTCGTTCGTCGGTAGCGGTCAGCGCGATCCGTACGTGCTGGTCACCGGCCGGACCGTAGAAGGTGCCGGGGGCCACCAGGATCCCCCGCTCGGCGAACCAGTCCACTGTGGACATCGAGTCCGTCTGATGCGTGGCCCAGAGGTACAGTCCGGCCTCGGAGTGGTCGATCCGGAGTCCGGCACTCAACAGCGCCGCCGTCAGCTGCGCACGCCGGGCCCGATATCGCTCACGCTGCTCGGCGACGTGTGTGTCGTCCCGGTAGGCGGCCGCCATGGCCGCCTGAATCGGTGCCGGGACGAGCAGGCCGGAGTGCCGCCGCACGTTCCAGACCGTACGGATCAAGGCGGGGTCACCGACGATCAGACCGGCGCGGTAGCCGGCCAGGTTGGACCGCTTGGACAGCGAATGCACCGCCAGAACCCCGGTCTGTGAGTCACCGACGACGTTGGGATGCAGGATGCTGACGGGCTCGGCCGACCAGCCCAATTCGACGTAGCACTCGTCGGCCACGATCGGCACGGAGAAGGTCCTGCCCCAGGCCACCCAGCGTTGGAGCTCGGTCGCGGCCAGCACCGCTCCGTGCGGGTTAGCCGGTGAGTTCAGCCAGACCAGGCTGATCCCCGCCGAGTCCTCCGGTGGGGACACCGCTCGCCGTACCTGCGCTCCAGCCAGCAGTGCACCGACCTCGTAGGTGGGGTAGGAAAGTTCCGGGATCAGCACCGTCGAGCCGCGTTCGATGCCGAGCACCGTCGGCAGCCACGCCACCGTCTCCTTGGAGCCGATCGTCGGAAGGATCGAATCCATAACCGCGCGTACGCCCAACCGGCGCTGCAGCCAATCAGCGGCAGCCGTACGAAACTCTGCAGTGCCCAGCGCCGTGGGGTAGCCGGGCGCGTTCGAGTGTGCGGCCAAGGCGGAGGCGATGAACGGCGGAGTCGGGTCGACCGGCGTTCCCATCGACAGGTCGACGAGTCCCTCCGGGTGTCGCTCGGCTCGATCTCGAGCCGCAGCCAGACTGTCCCAGGGGAAGTCCGGGAGGTTCAGCGACAGCTCAGTGCTCGTTCAACGTCAGTGCTCGTTCAACGTCAGTACTCGTTTCAACGTCAGTGCTCGTTCACCTGCGGCGGCAGCGCCGCGACCAACGGATGGTCCTTGTCGATGTCCCCGGTCTTGGCCGCCCCGCCGGGTGAACCGAGGTCGTCGAAGAACTCGACGTTGGCGTTGTAGTAGTCCTTCCACTTCTCCGGGGTGTCGTCCTCGTAGAAGATCGCCTCGACCGGGCAGACCGGCTCACAGGCACCGCAGTCCACGCACTCGTCGGGGTGGATGTAGAGCATCCGCTTGCCGGTATAGATGCAGTCGACCGGACACTCGTCGATGCATGCCTTGTCGAGAACATCGACACATGGCTCGGCGATGATGTAGGTCATTGTGCTCCTCCTGCTGGTGCTGCGGGCTTCCTAGTATTGCGTCCCTCAGGCGCAGTTGGGTGAAGGGGTTAGGCAATGTACGGTGAATCTGCCCACGTCAGCATCGGCGTCAAAGAGGTCGAGCAGATCGCCGCCCTGGGTTGGCGCGGCCGCGACGAGGCCCAACTCGGCGATTGGTTACTCCGCGCAGCGGATGGCTTCACCGGTCGGGCGAACTCCGCGCTCGTCCTCGGCGCGCCAGCGCAGCCCGACAGTTGGCTGCCCGATCTCGTCCGGTGGTACGCCGACCGCGGGCTCCCACCGATGGTCCAGGTACCGCTGCCCGGCGGTGAGGCCGTCGATGCGGTTCTCGCGGCGGCCGGCTGGCGGACCCGTGACCTGGTCCGCTTCCTCACCGGCGACATCGACGAGGTCCAGAACCTGGCCTCCGTCACTCTGCCAAGTCGGAGTGAAGGACCCCCTGTATCAAACCTATTGGCACAAGGCGTCCTTCACTCCGCCAAATCCGGCGTATCGGCGCAGTTGCATGCCGAGCCCGACGGCCCCTGGTTGGCGGCCTACCACTACCGGGGCGCGGCTCTGCCGCCGACTGCGCGCGCGGTCCTGCAGCGTGCCGGGCAGGACACGGAGCTGTGCTTCGCCTCGATCCGCGCCGCTGAACCCGGCGGTGGGGCCGGTGCCGTGCTCGCAGTGGCCAGGGGTGCCGTGGCGCAGGGCTGGCTCGGCGTCACTGCCGTGACCGTCGCTGATCAGCACCGCCGCCAGCGCTACGGCACCCGACTCATGTCCGAGCTGGCCGCCTGGGGTGCGCAGCGCGGTGCGCGGTGGATCTATCTCCAGGTGGCTGCGGACAACGCTGCTGCCCTGCGCCTCTATGAACGGCTCGGTTTCCACCACCATCACGACTACCGCTATCGGGTCGGACCCGTCCCGGCAGCTCCGTCGGCTTGAGCAGGCTCGGGTACGCGTTCGGGAAGGGCCCGCAGGACTCGGCTTACGGCGTCGTTCTCGCTGTCGTAATAGGACAGCCCCCAACGTGCGACATGGGCCGGAAACTCGAAGTCAGGGTCCTTGGGGATTCTGTCGAGGATCGCCTGCAAATCGCGACGCTGGGCGGCCAACGCGGCGTCGTAGGCCTCGAGCATCTCCCGGACCTGGGCCGGATCGAGGAGATGACCCAGCAACAACCGCAGCGCGATCGGGTGCTTGAGCAGCGGGAAACCGGGATCGGAGTCGGCCAGCCAGCGGCGGAGTTCACGTGTTCCCTTCGCGCTGACCCGGTAGCGGGTGGTGGTCCGGCTCGGTCCGCCATCGACCTCGCGAGCCAGGACCAGTCCGCGCTCGGCCAAGCGCTTGAGCTCGGTGTAGATCTGGCTCATCGCCGGCGCGGTCCAGTAGAAGCGCAAGGTCGAGTCCGCCCACTGCTTGAGCTCGTATCCGGACAGCTCGCGACCGAAAGTGAGCAGCCCGAGAACCGCGTACGACGTGGCCGGCAGCCCCCGGTCTTGACTCACCGGCCGAACTCTACTATTCCTAACCGGAAGACATTCGACGATGGCGGAGGAACCACCGATGACACAAACCATGGTGCTGATCGGCACCCGCAAGGGCCTGTGGACAGCAACCAGCGATGATGACCGCCAGAGCTGGACGGTTCGCGGACCCGAACTCGGGTTGAACGAGGTGGCGGCCTGCGCCATCGACACCCGTGGTGGCACTCCGCGGTTGTTCGCGGGCGCCAGTAGTTCGCACTGGGGACCGGCGATGTCCTACTCCGACGACCTGGGCGCAACCTGGGTCGAGCCCGATCCCGCGCCGATCAGCTTCCCGCAGAACGCCGAAGCCGCCCTGGCCAGGGTCTGGCAG
>JACCTM010000029.1 GCA_013812385.1 Geodermatophilaceae bacterium
ATCGCAACCTTGCCAAAGAGGTAGTCGCCGCCGGCTGAGCGGCCTGGGGGCAAGCGCGCCGGCGCGGACTAGGGTCGCCCGGCATGGACGTGGACGCCGTCGGCGGAATCGCAGCGGACACCACCGCCGCTCCGGGGGATGGGCGTTTCCATGTCACGCTCACCAATTTCGAGGGCCCATTCGACCTCCTGCTGAGTTTGATCAGCAAGCACAAACTCGACGTCACCGAGATCGCTCTGTCGCAGGTCACCGACGAATTCATCAGCTACCTCGAGGCCGCCGGTGACTCTCTCGATCTTGGTCAGGCCACGGAGTTTCTCGTGGTGGCGGCGACTCTGCTGGATCTCAAAGCCGCTCGCTTGCTGCCCTCGGCCGAGGTCGAGGACGAGGACGACCTGGCGGCACTGGAAGCGCGAGACCTGCTCTTCGCCCGACTGCTGGCCTATCGTGCCTTCCGCGAGGCGGCCGGTTTCCTGCGCGCGAACGAGGTGGACCAATCGCGTCGGTTCGCCCGCGAGGTCGCGCTGGAGCCGCGCTTCACCCAAGCACTTCCGGACGTGCTGCTCGGCGTCGGTGTCGAATCCTTCGCGGCCCTGGCCGTCAAGGCACTGCAATCGCGCGAGCCGGTCGAGGTGTCCACCGCGCACCTGCACGTACCCAGGGTCAGCGTTCGCGAGCACGCCGGAATCCTGCGGCGCCGGCTGGCCGGGGGAGCCACGACCACCTTCCGCGCGCTCACCGCCGACTGCGCTTCGACCCTGGAGGTCGTGGCCCGGTTTCTCGCCCTGCTGGATCTACACACGCGTGGGTCGGTGTCCTTGGAACAGCTCACTGCTCTAGGTGAGTTGCACGTGCGCTGGACGGCGTCGAGCTCGGAAACCGATATCGATGCTGGTGTGGAGTGGGACGAGGATGCCGGTCCGGACCCGTCGACCGGTCCAGATGCAAGTGAGCAGGGTCAGGTACGCGATGATGGGCCTCGACCTGCACACGCGTGAACAACCACTGAGCCCGCAGAGGACATCATGACCGCCGCGATCGACGAGCGCCTACGCGGCGCCGTCGAAGCCATCCTCTTCGTAGTGGACACGCCGGTGGCAGCGCTCACCCTGGCCGAGTTGCTCGATGTCGAGGAATCCGCGATCACCGAGCAGCTCACCGCACTGGCGGCGGAGTACGAACAGCAACGCCGCGGCTTCACGCTGCGCCATGCCGGGCAGGGCTGGCGCCTCTACACCCGTGAGGAGTATGCCGAGTACGTCGAGCGTTACGTCACCGACGGTCAGCGGGCGCGGCTGACCCAAGCGGCACTGGAGACCCTCGCTGTCGTGGCCTACCGCCAGCCGGTCACCCGATCTCGGATCTCGGCAATCCGCGGGGTCAGCGTCGACGGTGTGATCCGGACGCTGCTCAGCCGCGGGTTGGTCGCCGAGGAGGGAACCGAGAAGCAGACCGGTGGCGGGCTCTATGTGACCACTGAGTTGTTCCTGGAGAAGCTCGGCCTGTCCAGCCTCAGCGAACTGCCCGATCTGGCGCCGTTGCTGCCCGACGTCGAATCGGTCCTGACCGAGGACTCGAATCCGTGACAGGCAATCCGAACCAGACCGGGGAGCGGCTGCAGAAGGTGCTCGCCCGCGCGGGGATCGGGTCCCGGCGGGCCAGCGAAGAACTCATCGCCCAGGGACGGGTGAGCGTCAACGGCGAACAGGTGCGTGAGCAGGGTCGCCGGGTGGACACCCAGACCGATCGGATCGCCGTCGACGGGAGCGTGGTGATCACCCGGACCGATCTGATCCACCTCGCGATGAACAAGCCCGAGGGCGTGCTGTCGGCCATGTCGGATGACCGCGGACGACCCACGGTCGGCGACCTGATCGCCGAGCGCGGGGAAGCCGTCTTCCACGTCGGTCGCCTAGACATCGACACAGAGGGCCTGCTATTGCTGACCAACGACGGCCCACTCGGCCATCGGCTGGCTCACCCATCCTATGAAGTGCCCAAGACGTATCTGGCTCAGGTGTCCGGTGCACTCTCGCGGGATCTCGGCCGCAAACTCAAGGCCGGCATCGAACTCGACGACGGGATGGCCAGGGTCGACTCGTTCAAGGTCGTCGATGTCGCGGCTGGACAAGCACTGGTTGAACTGGTCCTGCACGAGGGCCGCAACAGACTGGTACGCCGGCTGCTGGCTGCCACCGGCCATCCGGTGAACCGTCTGGTACGCACGCAGATCGGGCCGGTCCGGCTTGGCCGGACCAAGCCAGGCGCTATCCGCAAGTTGACTCCGCACGAGATCGCCGAGTTGATGAAGCTCGTCGGGCTGTGACCATCACCGAACCAGGCAATGACGCCCGGGTGATCGCAATCGATGGACCCTCGGGCACCGGGAAGTCCTCGGTTGCCCGGAAGGTGGCGTGTCGCCTGGGCGCCGGCTACCTCGACACCGGTGCGATGTACCGCGCGCTCACTCTGGCCGTTCTGAGCGATGGACTTGATCCGGCCGACGCCGAGAAGGTGGCCGCCCGAGCCGAAGGCCTGGTCATCGACATCACCACCGATCCGGAGAACCACAAGGTCTTCGCCGACGGACGGGACGTGACCATGGCGATCCGCTCGGCCGAGGTGAGCGCAGCGGTGAGTGCCGTCTCCGCGGTCTCGGCCGTACGCCGTCGGCTGGTTCACGTTCAGCGACAGCTGGCCGGGGGGGCGACGATCGTGGTGGAGGGCCGGGACATCGGAACCGTGGTCTTCCCGGCCGCCGCACTCAAGATCTACCTCACCGCCACACCGTCGGCACGCGCGACCAGGCGGGCCGAGCAGGTCGGAATCTCTGAGCCGGGTGAAATAGCGGCACTGGCCGATAGCTTGCGCCGGCGTGACGACTTCGACTCGACCCGGGCGGTGAGTCCGCTGCGGCCGGCGTCGGATGCCGTCGTCCTCGACAGCACCGACATGAGCGAGGAGGACGTCGTCGAGGCCGTTCTTGCCGCCGCAACGTCTCGGAACGTGGGGGCGAGTTGGTGAGCGAGGAGTCGCCAGACGCAGAGGAATCGGGACCCGCCGCGCCTTTGCCGACGGTTGCCGTGGTCGGCCGGCCCAACGTCGGCAAGTCAACGCTGGTCAACCGCATCCTCGGGCGCCGTGCCGCCGTCGTCCAAGACACGCCAGGAGTCACGCGTGATCGGGTCAGCTACGAAGCGCTGTGGTCGGGCCGACAGTTCCTGGTCACCGACACTGGGGGCTGGGAGCCCAAGGCGACCGGCCGCGCATTGCGCATCGCCGAGCAGGCCGAGCGTGCCATGCAGACCTCCGACGTGGTGATTCTGGTCGTGGACGCCACCGTGGGCCCGACCGAGACCGACCTCGCCGCGGCCAGGGTGCTGCGGCGTAGCGACCGGCCGGTGCTGCTGATCGCCAACAAGGTCGACGACGAGCGGACCGAACCGGCCGTGGGGGAGTTGTGGAGCCTCGGTCTCGGCGAGCCCATCCCGGTCAGCGCACTGCACGGCCGTGGCAGCGGTGACCTGCTCGATCTGATCCTCGATGCCCTCCCGCAGGCGCCCCGCGAACGTGAGGACGTGGTCGGCCCCCGGCGGGTGGCCCTCGTCGGCCGGCCGAATGTTGGCAAATCCAGCCTGCTCAATCGGCTCGTCGGTGAGGACCGTGCCGTGGTCGACTCCGTTGCCGGGACCACCGTGGACCCGGTCGACAGCTTGGTCGAACTCGACGGCAAGGAGTGGCGCTTCGTCGACACCGCCGGGCTGCGGCGGCGCGTGGCCCATGCCAGCGGAACGGAGTACTACGCCTCCCTTCGTACCGAGGCCGCGATCGACGCCGCCGAGGTCGCCCTCGTCCTGATCGATGCCAGCGAATCGATCACCGAACAGGACCAGCGAGTGATCGCAGCGGTCGTCGAATCGGGACGGGCGCTGGTCCTGGCGATGAACAAATGGGACGCCGTCGACGAGGACCGCCGGTACGACTTGGAGCGGGAGATCGATCGCGAACTCGCGCGCGTCACCTGGGCCACCCGCGTGAACCTGTCCGCCCTGACCGGTCGTGGCGTCAACCGGATCGCCCCAGCTCTGGAATCCGCGCTCGCGTCCTGGGAGAAGCGGGTGCCGACCGCGACCCTGAACCAGTGGCTTCGCACGACCGTGGACCGAACGCCGCCACCACCGCGCGGCGGCAAGGCGCCGAAGATCCGGTACGCCACCCAGGCCGACATCCGCCCGCCTCGGTTCCTGGTCTTCTCGACCGGGTTCCTGGAGGCGGGCTACCGGCGCTTCTTGGAGCGAAAGCTGCGCGAGGACTTCGGATTCGCCGGTTCACCGATCGAGGTCAGCGTCCGGGTCAAGGACAAGTCCGACCGCAGCGCCCGGCGTCGAGGCGACTGAGCGGACTGCTTTAGATGCGGTAACCTCGGGCCCGCATCGACGACCCCGGACACGAGCAGTCCTCGAGTCGTCGCCGCACGGGACGTGGCGCAGCTTGGTAGCGCACTTGACTGGGGGTCAAGGGGTCGCAGGTTCAAATCCTGTCGTCCCGACAGTGATTCTCCCTGTCGCAGAACGGCAGTTGGCGAACTATCCCGTTCAGTGACCCAGAAGTCGCCAAAGCACGGTTGGCATCTATGAGACCGACCTGTACCCCCGTGACGCCGGTCTCACCCACACTCGCGTGGTCAGCCGGAACGGTTTGCCCCAGATGGCACGATGAGCACGTGACTCAGGAGCCGGTGACCGCACCGGTTCCGGTCGCGAGCGCGGCGGCTCAGCCGGTGGCCTCGGACCGGGTGTGGACGATCCCAAACCTGCTGTCATTTTTCCGCCTCGCGGGCGTGCCGCTGTTCGTGTACCTGCTGCTCGGGCCGGAAGCCGACGGCTGGGCGATCGCCATCCTCATGGTGGCCGGAGTCACTGACTGGGCTGACGGCAAGCTCGCCCGGATGCTGAACCAGAGCAGCCGCCTCGGCGCCCTCCTGGACCCGGCGGCAGACCGGCTCTACATTCTGGCCACGCTGATCGCCTTTGTGATCCGCGACGTCGTACCGATCTGGGTGGTCGCGGTCATTCTCGGCCGCGACGTCCTGGTCGGCTTTAGCCTGCTCGTCCTGCGCCGGTACGGGTATCAAGCACTCCAGGTGAACTACGTGGGCAAGGCGGCAACGTTCAACCTGCTGTACGCCTTTCCTCTGCTGCTCCTTGCGGTGGGGACTTCTGGGGTTGCGCCGTTCGTGGCGCCCTTGGCCTATGCCTTCACCGCATGGGGTGGGGTGCTCTATGTCCTGTCCGGGATCGCCTATGTCCGCCAGGTCTTCGAGATAGCTGCTGCCGACTCCTCGCATCCGATGTCATGACCGACAACCAGGCGCGATCGGAGTCGTTGCTCCGCCGTTTGCTGGACGACACACTCGACCCGGCCTACGAGCAGGCCGCCGAGCGTCGGGCAAGCCGGCCGGGCGCACAGAAGAAGCCGCGTGGGTGGAGCCGACGACTGCTATTGGCGGCGTGTCTGATGCTGATCGGGGCGTTGAGCACGGTCGTCATCTCACAGGTCCGAACGTCGGCGCCACAGCGGGCGGAGTTGCGTCAGGCCCTGATCGATGACATCTCCGAACAGCGCGCGGCCGGAGACCTTCTGCAGGAACGACTGGCCGAGGTCCGCGACGAGGCGACCCGGGTCCGCCAGCAGTTGCTGGCCGCGACCTCGCAGGGGCAAAGTGCGCTGGACGAACTCGATCGTGCTGAGAGCAGCGCCGGGCTGACGGCGGTGCAGGGCCCAGGACTGCTGGTCACGCTCACGGACGCGCCGGCACCGGAGGACGGTGGCGACAATCTCGGCCGGATCCTCGACCGTGATATTCAGTCCGTGGTGAACGAACTCTGGGCTGCTGGGGCCGAAGCGGTGGCCATCGACGGACAGCGACTGGGTCCGACCACGAGCATCCGCTCGGCTGGTCAGGCGATCCTGGTCGACTTTCGCCCGATCACCAATCCCTACCTGATCGAAGCGATCGGGCCGGCCGGCATGTTCGATCAGCTCCTCGAATCCGGTGCGGGACGGACGTTGGCCTCGTATGCGTCGGCCTTCGGGCTCGGGCTGGACGTGCGGCCCGACGAGCAGATCGAGCTGTTGCCTGGCACCGGGGCTGCGGTGGGCCAGGCCGAGCCGGTCCCACTCCGCGGTGAGCGTCGGGGGCGGGGCGGACCATGAAGGGCATCCGTACGGGTCCACTCATTCCCATGCTGGGGCTGGCCGCCGGTGTCGCGGCTGGGGTCTGGCTCGACCCGAGCGTTCCTGCGCCGTTGCAGCCCTACCTGCCGATCGCGGTCGTGGCGGCATTGGACGCGGTGTTCGGAGGCGTCCGGGCCAGATTGGACGGGATATTCGACGCCAAGGTCTTCGTCGTGTCCTTCATCTCCAACGTGGTCGTCGCCGCGCTGATCGTCTTCCTCGGTGATCAGCTCGGTGTCGGAGCACAGTTGTCGACGGCCGTGATCGTCGTCCTGGGCATCCGGATCTTCGGTAACGTGGCCGCCATCCGCCGTCATCTGTTCCGGGCCTGACGAGGTGGCTACCGACGAGGTGAAGGCCACCGAAGCACAGTCCGCGCCCCAGCCGGCCCAGGAGCGGAAACGCGAGCCGGCGGCGACGCTGCCCCAAGCCGCTCCTACCCGGTCGTGGGTGGCGCTTGCGCTGATCGGCTTGCTCTGCGCCATGCTCGGTTTCGCCCTTGCGGTGCAGCTGCGGACGGTCGATTCCGACCAGGGCTTGGCCGGTGCCCGCGAGGAGGATCTGGCGCGGATCCTGGCCGATCTGGAGTCCCGTCAGGATCGGCTGCGCAGTGAGATCAGCGAGCAACAGGATCTCCTCGAGCAACTGGGCAGCGGCGAAGATTCGGCCGCCGCCGCGGTCGAGGAGGCTCGTCGACAGGCCGAGGCGCTGGCCATCCTGAACGGGACGATCCCGGCGGTGGGGCCGGGACTGACCATCACGATCAGAGACCCGGACTCGCAGGTGGATTCGGCAATCCTGCTCGACGCGGTCCAGGAGCTGCGTGGGGCCGGTGCGGAGACGATGCAGGTGGCCGGTGTGCGGATCGGCGTGTCCAGTGCCTTGGTCGGGGAAGCCGGAGACGTCCGGATCGACGGTATCGAGGTTTCCGCGCCGTACGAGATCGTGGCCATCGGTGAAAGCCAGACTCTGGCCACGGCGATGCAGATTCCCGGTGGCGTGGAGGACAAAGTGATCCAGGCAGGGGGAAGCATCGATATCGTTGCCGCCGATGAGGTCACCGTCGACGCCTTGCGACCTCTCGATGAGCCTGAATACGCTGAGCCCGCTCCCGATCCTGATGATTGATCTCGAAACTCGCCTCCGCCCTGACCTGCAGACCTGATGAGAGGCCGACCGTGGCAGTACCGGATGACCGCAAGTACAGCGAGCAGCACGAATGGATGCTCCTGACCGCGCAGGACCCGGCGGTTGCCCGGGTGGGCATCACCGATTTCGCGCAGGGCGCCTTGGGCGACATTGTCTTCGTACAACTGCCGGCCGAGGGCGATGACGTGACCGCGGGTGAACCCTTCGGTGAAGTCGAGTCGACGAAATCGGTTTCCGACGTGTATTCGCCTTGTACCGGAACCGTACGAGCGCACAACGCCGATCTCGACGAGAGCCCGGAACTGGTCAACAGCGACCCGTACGGCGATGGCTGGCTGGTCGAGATCGCCGTGTCCGGCGATTGCGCTGACCAGCTGGACGAGATGTTGGACGCCGCGGGGTATCAGGAGTTCCTCGAGCGATCCTGACTGGTCACCACCGGATGCACTGGTGTGAGGGGGAGACCCTCGACGTATGGTTGACCCTCAAAGCCCAACCAGCCAGCTGGGCCTGGGCAACAGCACGAACAGGAGAATGAGCCGGCGTGTATTGCACTCAATGTGGGCACGAGAACCCCGACAGCAGCCGGTTCTGCGCCCAATGCGGGCACGCGCTTTCGCGTAGCAACGAGTTGCCGATGGGGGACACCACAAAGGTCATTCCCAAGGTCGGTGGCGAGGACTCGGCCGAGACTCCCGAGGTTGCCGACGAGGCGCATGAGACCTCCGGTGAGGGCGGGGTCGTCGAGTCACTGCCACCGGGCTCGGCGCTGCTGGTGGTCAAGCGGGGTCCGAACGCCGGCAGCCGATTCCTGCTCGATCGCCAGGTCACCACAGCCGGGCGCCATCCCGACAGTGAGATCTTCCTCGACGATGTGACTGTCTCGCGCAGGCACGTGGAGTTCGTTCGCGAGGCCAACGGATACTTAGTACGCGATGTCGGCAGCCTGAACGGCACCTACGTCAACCGCGAGCCCATCGACACCGCCATCCTGTCCGGCGGTGACGAGGTGCAGATCGGCAAGTTCCGCCTCATCTTCCTGACGCATAGCGCTGGTGAGGGTGCTGCGGACTCGTGAGCGAAGCGGATGGAGCAACCTCACGTGAGGGCCAGGGCAAGCTGAGCATCGGCGAGGTACTGGCCGAGTTGCGCACGGAGTTCCCGACGGTGACGATCTCCAAGATCCGCTATCTCGAGGCCGAAGATCTGATCACTCCGGAGCGCACCGTCTCGGGGTACCGGAAGTTTGCGCATGAGGACGTCTCGCGGTTGCGCTACGTCTTGGCGGCTCAGCGCGACCAGTACCTTCCGCTGCGGGTGATCAAGGAACGCCTCGATGCCCTCGACCGTGGGCTGCAAGCCGATTCAGGAGGCGGAGCACCTCGTGCGCCTCATCTGTCAGCGGCGCCGGGTCTGCCCGACGCCGAGGACTTCGTGTCCGGTACGAGTGACGTGCGGGTATCGGTACAGGAGCTGTGCGCGGCCACCGGGCTTGCCGCTGATCAGGTGGCGCAGTTGATGGACCTGCGAATCCTGGTCGCTCGGCCCGCCGGGTCGGGCTTCTTCGATGCCGACGCCCTGATGATCGCGCGGACCATTGCCGAGATGGCGCGCTTCGGTATCGAGGCACGCCATCTGCGCGCCTACCGGGCTGCAGCTGACCGCGAGATCGGACTCTTCGAGCAAGTACTGGCGCCGCTGC
>JACCTM010000033.1 GCA_013812385.1 Geodermatophilaceae bacterium
GACGGGCGCCGCGGTGATCAGCGGTTCGGGCAGCCACGGCCCGACGTAGGTCTCGCGCCGTACCCGGGCCGAGCGCAGATGATCCAAGGACAGCCGCCCGACGACCCGGGTCAGCCAGGCCCGCGGGTCGACCACCTCGTCGGCGTGTTCGGCCCAACGTGGCCACGCCTCGGCAACCAGGTCCTCAGCATCGGCCCAGCTGCCGGTCAGCCGGTAGGAGACGCCGAGCAGATAGCTCCGTTGCTCGGCGAAGATCTCCGCCGCCCGCTCTGCTTGCACGCCGACCACCTTCCCGTACGTCGTCCCTCCGCGCGGCGGCGAGGGCGGCGCCACGATGCATCCCGCACACAGTGGACGAGACAGCGGACCCGTACGTGACGAGAATCGTGGGCCTGGATGGCGCGTGTGTGACCCGTGGCCGGGTGGTGGGCAGGATGAGGTCATGTATCCCGAGAGAGTCGTAGTTGTCGGCGGCGGCACGATGGGCGCCGGCATCGCACAGTCCTTCGCCACCGTCGGCTCGACGGTGACGGTGGTCGAGGCGAGCCAGGATGCCGCCGCGGCCGCCCGCGATCGACTAAGCACCAGTTTGGCCAAGGCGCTGCAGCGCGGCAAGATCGACTCTGCCGCCGCCGTTCTCGGACGGATCAACGTACGTACCGGCGCACTGCCGGGTGACGCGGAACTGTACGTCGAAGCCGTGCCCGAAGACATCGACATGAAACTGGATGTGCTGCAACGCGTATCGTCCGCCGCCGGCGCGGAGACGATCATGGCGACCAACACCTCGTCGTTGCCGATCACCGAGTTGGCCGCCGCCGTGCCGAATCCGGGCCGCTTCCTTGGAATGCACTTCTTCAACCCGGTGCCGGCCAGTGTCCTGGTGGAGCTGATCCGCCACGACGGTACGACCGACGCGGTGATCGAACGGGCCGGCGAGTGGATCAGCGCGCTGGGCAAGGAATCCATCGTGGTACGGGACACGCCGGGTTTCGCCACCAGCCGGCTCGGCGTCGCTGTCGGGCTCGAGGCGATCCGGATGCTCGAAGAAGGGGTCGGAAGTGCCGAGGACATCGATACGGCGATGCGGCTTGGCTACCGGTGGCCGATGGGCCCACTGCGCCTGACGGACCTGGTCGGGCTCGACGTACGGCTGGGCATCGCCGAGCACCTGACGGCGACCCTCGGCGACCGGTTCAGCCCACCGAACCTGTTGCGCGACAAGGTTGCTCGTGGAGAGCTCGGAGCCAAGACGGGCAGGGGCTTCTTCGACTGGTCGGACGGCCGAGGTCAGGCCTCCTGAGCGGTCCAGTCCCGGTCACTGCACGGGTTGCCGGATGATCGTGCGCAGTTCGGCGGGCGGGCAGGTCCGCGGGTCGTCGAGGTAGATCTCGTGGTGTCGTCCGCGCAGCGCCAACCCGCAGCCCTGCCTGATGAATCCCAGCAGTGCGGCGATGGTGGGCTCCTCGTCGTCGTACGGACCGACATGCAGAACCTCCGCGGCTCGGCCCTCGGCGAATGTCTCCACCCGGACCCGCTCGGGTAGCCGCGAGATGTCGGCGTCGTCGCCCGCCGGCAGCAGGAGGGTCCACCGCCAGGTGTCCTTGTCGCTGGAAAGCTCAAAACCGTCCCTACCGTCCTGGGCCCATAAACCCTCGAGCGGCGCGTCGGAACTGCCGGCAGCGGCGTACAACCTCCGTACTGCCGTACCGAAGTCCGCCGACTCAGGGGACCCGACCCCGTCGAGCATGAGGACCCGGCGAGCAGGTACGTCCACCAGCCGGGGGGCCGTCGTGGGGAGGTCGTTCCCGGTCGGCTGGGCCGGAATCTCGATCGCGGCAGTTGCACTCTCGGCCGACTCGGTGGCGGTGTTGGGCGCGGATGGTGCGTCATGAAGTGTCATGCCTGCGACTGTGAGGTCTCCCCTCGGGGGAGAGGCAAGTCCAAGACCCGTCCCGGCGAGGTTGGCCGACGTTTGCATGATCGTGAGACCCCCAGGTGCACCGACACTGCGCCTGAAGCGCTCATGATCTTCCAGCGATCAGCCCTCGGGTTCCTCTAGCAAGGCAAGGTGGGCCGGCAACTTCTCGATCTCGCCCTCGACCGTGCGCCGGGCCATCCGGGCGTAACTTGACCGACTCATTATCGCCGCCATCCGGCTGCGCAGATGCGGTGTCACCTCGACGCTGATCGTCACCAGCGTGGTACCCGGACTCGCCGGGGCCATATCGACGCGGACCACGACGGTTTCGCTCGTGGCGTCGAGGCGGGTGGCAACCGTTTGCTGCGGCGACCAGTCGACGATCTCACCGGCCATCCCGCCCTCGGCCGGGGCTATCCCGTCGGTCTGCCCGGCGCGACCGGAAAAGGCGCGGAACTTCGTACCGACTTCGAGATCTCCCGGACCGTCCACGACGACCGAGACGTCGCAGACCGAGCAGTACGGCAGCAGGGTGGCCATGGCCGACCAGACCTGCTCGACCGGATAGGCCACCTCGCGACCTGCCGATGCCCGCTGTGGATGGCTGGATTTGTCTCGCATGGCCGGCCGAGCCTAATGCCGGCACAACGGCATGCGGCCGACGTGCGGCCGGCATGTGAGCAACGTGCGACCGGCGTGCAGAGCAGACTGAAGATATGGCCCGCCCGTTTTCCCAGGTCGATGTCTTCACCGATACGCCCTATCTCGGCAATCCGGTCGCGGTCGTCCTGGACGCACAGGGTCTGAACACCGAGGAGATGCAGCGCTTCGCGCACTGGACGAACCTGTCCGAAACGACCTTCGTCCTGCCGCCGACGCAGCCGCACGCCGACTACCGGGTACGAATCTTCACCCCGGTCGCCGAACTTCCGTTCGCCGGCCACCCGACACTGGGCACGTGCCACGCCTGGCTGGCCGCCGGACAGCCTGCCCGCGCCGATGCCCGGGGCGAGGACAGCGCTGACCGCGCCGACATCGTGCAGCAGTGTGCTGCCGGGCTGATCAGGATTCGCCGAACCGCCTACGGTTTGGCCTTTGCCGCCCCACCGTTGCTGCGGGAGGGCCCGGTCGACGATGCGCTGCTGGAGCGAATCGCCACCATGCTGGGCATCGCGCGCGCCGACATCCTGGATGCGCAATGGGCCGACAACGGACCGGGCTGGGTGGCCGTCATGCTCGAGAGCGCCGACGCCGTACTCGCCCTGCGGCCGGGCTTCGTCGATCTCGACCTGGGCGTGTTAGGCGCCTATCCGCCGGGCTCGCCGTACGCCTTCGAGGTGCGTGCGTTCCTTCCCAAAGATGGTGCCACCGTGGAGGATCCGGTCACCGGCAGCTTGAACGCCTCGCTCGCACAATGGCTGCTGCGGACCGCTCGGGCCACCTCGCCGTACGTCGTCAGTCAGGGAACCGCACTGGGTCGCGCTGGACGCGTGCACGTCTCGGTCGACGCCGATGGCGCCATCTGGGTCGGCGGCGGAACCGTGACCTGCATCGACGGCCAACTCGACCTGTGATCGGTCGCGCCGGTTCTCAAACTCGGGGGGCCCCTGCGACGCTGGGTTCCTAGCATCTCCCCCGATCGCGGTGCAGCTTGCGCACTCGCAGTGCTAGGTAAGGTATGCCTACCTTAAGTATTTGAGAAGCGCTGGATGCGGCGGGGTGGATCAGGCGTTCGTTGCCAGCTACTTGATCGGGCTCCGTGAGGGCCTCGAAGCCACCCTGGTGGTCAGCATCTTGATCGCCTATCTGGTCAAGTCCGATCGGCGTCAGCAGCTGCCACCGGTCTGGCTCGGCGTCGGCCTGGCGGTCGC
>JACCTM010000046.1 GCA_013812385.1 Geodermatophilaceae bacterium
TCGAAGCCCAGCTCGGCGGCGTCGCGAGCAACCTCGATCATCCGCTCTCCGGTCAGCTCACGGCGGGTGACGCCGGGTCCGGATTCGGTCAGGCAGTACGAGCAGGCCAGATTGCAGTGATAGTTGCTGTACATCCACACCCGGCCGGGCAGTTCACCGCTACTGACTGCCTCGGCGATCGCGGTCATGCCAAGCCCTCGCGAGCCAATCGAGCCGCGACCTCGGCAGAGGTGGGCAGCGACAGCGCCGTGCAGAACCGGTTCAGCATCATGGTCGCGCCGATCAGCAGGGTGAGTTCGACGATTTCGAAGTCACGGTAGGACTTGGCCAACCGGTCGGCCACCGCGTCCGGCACGGCACCGATCGCGCCGGCGACCGCATCGATCCAGTCCAGCAGGGCCGAATCGTCGGGGTCGGGCAGACTCACCGGACCCGGGGCAGTCAGGGTCCGGACCTCCTCCACAGTCAGCCCCGTGTCCAGCGCGACCACCGAATGCGCGTCGATGCAGTAGCGGCAATCCTGGCGCGCCGAGGTCCGTACGATCACGATCTCTTTCGTACGCGCGTCCACGGCTGAGGCGTTGAGCACCGTGGACAGGAACGGGAGGGTGACCTCGAGCAGTTCCGGGATCGAGGCGAGCGCGGCCACGATCGGGCCGGGATCCCCGCCAGCGAAGTACGGGCGCGCGGTAAGTGGCGCGCGCGCCGCGTCCAGCAGCGGGACGCGCGGCATGGGGAGCTCGGCGCCCTCCGCGAGTACCTCTGTGTCCGGCGCCATGCCGACGATAGAAGCACAGGGCGAGCCAGGTTGCCACACAGGACGAAGGGTCAGCGGAACGTCAGCGACACCCGACGTTGCCCCCGGCTGGCCGTCCAGCACCCTGCGAGCGTACGGACCGTACGACGGGATCCACTATCACGGCACCTCTTTAGCGTTCCTTAAGCGGCTGGGATCACTCTGCTCTCCGAGTCTGCCGGGATCGATTTCGCGGCACCCGAGAGCAACCGGGTGAGTCGCCTGTCAGCGCGCCTCCGCCGGCTCGTTGGCATTCTCGTCCTGGCATTGTCATTGAGCGGTATTGCCGCCGTGACGGTAACGCCCGCAGCTTCTGCCGCACTCGCAATGGGAACTGTCAGTGCCTGTTTCGAGGAGACGTCGGGCAGTGATTACAACGCACGAGTGGACCTCTACTGGTGGAACTCTTCCACCGCTCGTTGGGAGTTATACGGATGGAATGACGGTGTCAGTAACGGCTGCCACAAATGGACATCCGTCAGGCCCCAGGGCCGGCGAGTTTTGCGTATGCGCTACTCCCGTGCGGTTAGCGCACGCTCGAGCCGGTTGGCCACACCGTCGCCGCCGACCTGCCGGATCATGTCGATGTCACCGCAGACCACCAGCAGGTCGCGAGCCCGGGACAGGCCGACATACAGCATCTCCCGGGCCCGTTCGGAGTCCCGGAACCCATTGAGGGCCAGTACAACTGCCGGACGTTCGAGCCCCTTGAAGCCGAGCACGTGTCCGTAGAACGGGTACTCCTCCTCCCAGAACGAGCGCCAGTACACGTCCTGGCCCTCGGCCTGTTGCTCGACCTGGAACGGATGGCGATGGTTGGTCGTCAGCAGCGCCAGTGCCTTGGCCGGCCAACCGTCGCCCAGTAAGGACTCGATCACGTCGTCGGCCTGGTCCACTGCCTCTTCCGGCGTACACGGGACAAAACGGACCGGTACGCCGTTGCCGCCGCGAGCCTTCATCACGGCCGGCGCAAGGCTGCTGAACGTTCCGGCGATCTGCTTGGTGTTACGCAGGTTCTCGGTCAGATCGACGGTGACCAGCGGCACGGTGGGTCGGCCCTGCCGGGCGAAGACCCGCTGGTTCTCGTCGGAGAACACGTACAGCTCACCGGTCTGTGGCTCACGCAACGCGGCGAGGACCGCCGGCCACCAGGTCTCGGCGAAGTCCTGCGCCTCGTCGATCACGATCGCATCGAAGCGCTCGAAGAAGGGCTGCTCGGCGGCCAGCGACACCATCAGTTGCGGGAGCTGGTCCTCCCAGTACGCGGAGTCGTCGTCCGTGCCGGGCAGCACACCCCAGCCGGTACCCAGGGAGTGGAAGGTCCCGACGTACGCGGGTCGTTGTCCCCGGGCGAAGGTGTCCACCCGCCGGCCGAGGTATTCGGCCAGACCGCGCGAGTAACACATCAGCGCGACCCGCTTGCCTGCCATCGCCAGGCGACGGGCCTTCTCGACGGCCAGCCAGGTCTTGCCAGATCCGGCACCGCCGCGGATCTCCACCCGGGTGTTGCTGTTGACCATGTCGAGCACCCGCGCCTGGTCCTCGCTGAGCAGTTCGCAGGTGTCCTCGCGTTCGTGCAGCCGGGTCAGCAGATCTCGCTGGGCAATGGCGGTGCCGAGGAGGCAGTCGACGATCAGATTGACGTCATCCTGCGTCGGGGCGGTCGGCTGTCCTTCCGCCTTCCGCAGCGCCGCCGCGATCCGATCCGCGGCGTGCGGGGTATCGGTGCGGTCCATGAGCAGCCAGCGCGGGGCGTCGGGAGTATGGAAATCGTCGTCCAGCACGGTGGCCGGAAGCGCGACCATGTGAACCAGCCGGGGATTGCCCCGAGACCACCGCGGGTGCTGGTGCAGATACTCGCGCAGCGCGTACTTGCACTTCAGCGCCTGTTCGACGGGATTGATCGGCTTCCAGCCGCGCGGATCGCTTCTCCACGGCTGGCGCCATTGCCCGTCGATCAAGTGGATCAGGCCGCCCTTGACCTCGATCACCGCGATGCCGTGATTGGGCCACAGCACGATGAAGTCGGCCTCCCGGTCGCCGTCGCGGTCGGTGAACCGTTGGTTGGCGAACACGACCCCGTCGGCGGGCAACTGCTCGCGCAGCTTCTCGGCAAACCGCTGTTCAGAGACATTCGCGTACGACGGTTGCGCCGGCAACAACCGTGCAGGCGCCGCCGTACCCCACGCTCGCGGATTCCGCTCCGCCGCCCCGCTGCCCATCTCCCCCCTACCCCCGCAAGTGCGCCGCGCCTGCGTCCAGTCGACAGCGATCAGCGATCATGGAGCCATGACCAATAATCCGGCCGCAGAACTGTCCCTCCATGATCGCGACGGGTCTAGTGCTGCGGTGGCGATGCCCCGGTCGCACCGGGTGACCGGTGCGCTGATCGGCTCGGTGGTCGGAGACGCACTTGGTGCGCCGTTCGAGTTCGGACCGCCGGGTGCGTACGGGCGCCGCTTCCCGACCGATGCCCGCGGCCCACGATCTGAGATGTGCGGCGGCGGCAGCCTGGGTTGGCAGCCGGGGGAGTTCACCGATGACACCCAGATGGCCCTGCTGTTGGCCGCCTCGCTGGTCGAGCGTGAGGGACTGGACGAGGCTGATGTCTTCGACCGGTTCCGGACCTGGGTGGCTGCCGGGCCGCCGGATGTGGGCAACCAGACCCGATCGGTGCTGACCTCCGGCCGGCCGTGGGACGTGGCGGCTGCAGCGCACTTCATACGGACCGGGCATGCGGCCGGAAACGGCTCGCTGATGCGTACGTCGCCGGCCGCGGTGTTCTTCGCGCCCGCTGGTCGGGAGGCGACGATGGCTGCGGCGCGGCGAATCTCGGCGTTGACCCATGGCGATCCGTCGGCCGGTGAGGGCTGCGCGATCTTCCACGAGCTGGTTCGGGTCGCGCTGGAAGGCGGCGATCCGCTCATTGCTCTGCCGGAGGCGTTGGCGGCCGTGGCGCCGGAGCACCGGGCGAAATGGGAGACGGTGCTGTCTCCGACGTGGCAGCCGTCGGATGCCACCGAGTCGAACGGTGCCGTGTGGCCGACGCTCGGCTCGGCGGTCTGGGCGCTGCGCGAGGCCACGTCGTTCGCCGAGGGGATGCGGCTGGTGCTGGATCTCGGCGGGGACACCGACACGGTGGCGGCAGTGACCGGCGGACTGTTGGGCGCAGTGTTTGGAATCGCGAGGATCCCGATTCGGTGGACGTCCGTGCTCAGCGGCGTCGTGCCCGGATACGGCGACCGCTCGTGGGACCTGGCCGGGTTGCAACGGTTGGCCGAGCAGCTGGACGGCGATCCCGATCCATGGTCCTACGAACTCGATCGGGATCGGCGCGGGATCGAGCCGGGCGAGGTCTTCGACGGGATCTGGGCCAGTGACGTGTTCGGCGCACGCGACAGCGACCGGGACTTCGCGGTGATCTCGATGTGCCGTACCGGCGGGCGGTTCGGGCACGCTATCCAGCGGTTCGCGTACCTGATGGACGACGACACCAACTCGGAACTCACCTTTGTTCTGGACGACATCCTCGATGACATCGAGGCGCTGCGGGCAGACGGCAAGCGGGTGCTCGTGCACTGCTACGCCGGGCAGTCCCGGACCGGGCTCGTGCTCCGCGCCTGGCTGATGCGCGCCGAAGGTGTGAGCGCCGACGAGGCGACCGAGCGAGTGGGCGAGCTATGGCCGCATCTCAACCTGTGGAACGACAGCTTCGGTACGGCGTTGGCTGCTTTCGAGGGCCTCGGCGACTAGCCAAAGGCTGCGGTGATGTGCGGCTGCTGTATAGTGTGCTGTATGTCAGCAACCAGGACGCAGGTCTATCTGACGTCCGAGCAACGGCAGCGCATCGATGAGCTGGCTGGTGCTGAGGGCCTTACCTTGGCCGAGGTCGTACGCCGAGCGCTCGACGCATATCTGCTTCCGTCAGGCGCCGACGCCGAGGCGGCCCTGGCCAGTACGTTCGGCGCCGCACCACAGGCCGAGTACCCGAAGCGTGACGAGTGGGACCGTGGCCAACCTGCTGGTTGACACCGACATCTTCATCGATCACTTGCGCGGAGCCCAAAAACTCAGCGTCGGGCGCCATACGCTGCATTACTCGGTGATCACCCGCGCCGAGCTTGTCGTGGGGAACTCCGCGACGGACCTGGTGAAAAGGCTCTTGGCGCCGTTCCGAGAGCATCCGGTAGACCGGGCGGTCGCCGAACGGGCCGGCCGAATTCGGCGGGAAACCGGAGTTCGACTACCTGACGCCCTGATCGCAGCGACCGCCATCGAGCACGGACTGAGCGTGGCGACGCGCAATCGTGGCGACTTCGAATCGATCCGAGGTTTGCGCCTGCGCAGCCTGAGCTGACGCACGCCGCATTTGGCCACGAGGACGGGTTTGGGGCGAGCTTGTGCGGGCATTCTGTGGGTGACAGATCGGTGCGCGGATTCGCGCCGGTCACAACAGGAGGACACATGTCTGAGCAGCAGGACACCATTCCGGGCGCTGTAGTTCGGATCACCGAAGTCGTGGGCAGTTCGCCGGACTCCTTCAGCGCCGCCGTGCGCAACGCGGTGAAGGCAGCTTCGCAGACTGTTCGCGGCATCCGCGGCGTGGAAGTGATCGGCAGCAACGCCGACGTGGACGAGAACGGCGACCTCTCCCTCTACAAGGTGCACTGCAAGATCGCCTTTGTCGTAGAGCGGTAGTTCGACCCGCTAGGACGGACCATCGACGTCGTAGGCGTCTTGCGCTGAGCTGGCCATCAGTCGATCGGCGAAGTCCTGCTTGAGCGTTTCGAAGTGCGCGTCTTCCTCGGCGGTCCGATTCTCGTTGTGGAGCAGCTGGATGAAGTCATCCCGGACCAGGCCGCCACGGATCACCAGGGTGACGGTGTGGGCCCGGTGGGTGATGTGGAAGACGAATTGTTCTCGCTTCTTGCCAAGCTCGGGTCTCAGCAGCTCGGGGTCGACGACGAAGCGATCGCCGGTGGCCGCCCGGGTGACCATCTCGAAGGCATCGCGAAAGCCGGGGCCGCCGAACGGTGTTCGTAGGCTGATCTCACGGCGTTCCGGCGGGCCGTCGGGCGACAGCAGCGGCAGCGCGCGCTCCAAGACCTTGAACGCCTGGGCCACTCCGCCCGGTGAGCCGCCACCGTGGTACTTCATCAGGTCCTCGAAGCTGAAGCTGAGCCGGCGCCCATCGTCGAGGACCGTGATGCCCGAGTCAGTCGCTGCTCGCCCGCCTCCCGGCGATGACATCGTCAATAGGTCCAGGACCAGCCTTCGAGGCCGCCCAGTGCGCTTGGCGTCCAGATGACCTGCCCGCTGACGTGCGGCGTGTCCATCACCACGATTCCGACGTAGGTTCCTACTCCCAGAGGTCCAGAGGGCAGCTGTTCATTCTCGGCGGCACACAGATAGGTCTCGAAGGTCGAGTTCTCGTTGTCCCGTTGACCATCGGGGCCGATGATGTGCCATTCGGCCGAGCTGAAGAATAGTGGCGACTCCCCGTCGACCAGGGCGAGAATGTTGATCGTGACGGCCACGGCAACGAAGTTCCCGGTTGCCGGCGGGTCGGAGTAAGGGCTGTTGCAGCCCGGATTCACCGTGATCGCATCCACGGTGAAGGTCATGAGCTGGTCGCCCGAGTCGCTGACGAAGCCTTCCAGCTGTCCGATCGTGGTGGGCTGCAAGCCCGTATCAGATGTTGTCGGCGCCGGTGCGGAGGTCGTCTCTTCCGGCTCTTGGGTCTCTGTCTCCTCGACGTCGGATGGAGTCGGTGCACTCTGGCCACCATCGACCGACAGCGGGCTGGCCGAACCGGAGATCGTGGTCGCGCAGCCGGTGAGAGCGAGCAGAAGGAACCCGAACACGGGCACAGCGCTACGGCGCCCGAAGCGAGCTGCACGCGAGACGGGCCGCACAAGCATGAGTTCCCTTGAGTTAGCCAAGCGCGGATACCAGCCCGTCGTCACGAAACAAGCAAACCCAGATTAGCGGGGCCATGGGCAAGCCTACTGACGGGAAGCATGAATCAGGATGACGTAGAGAGCGCGAACGATCAGTCCGCGTTCTCTGCCCGCTTTGTGACAAGGAGTTCGGCCAGCCGCTTGACCAAGTCGTACGGAATGGGCTTGTCAAATGGCAGTTTCACGGTGTCCTTGGTGGATCGGTAGGGCGCGAGGTCGCGTTCGGTGGCCTCATCGGCGCGCGGAATCGGGTAGAGACCGATGTGCTGCTTCCACGCCGCGAAGTAGACCAGCGGTTTGCCGTCGAGCGTGATCGTCGGCATCGCATAGCTGATCGTCTCGCCTGGTGCCGGTACCGCGCTCCGGATCGTCCGTCGAACCTCCTCGAGAATGCTCTGGACGTCGTCAGGGTAGGAGGCGATGTAGTCGTCGATGGTCGCGAACTGCGGTGCCATGGACTGCCTCCCGGTATGGCTCGGTACGTACGCGCCTCAGGGTACGGCGGACCTACTGGCTGACCCAGTCGGGCCTGCGTGAGTCCATCACCGCCGCAGAGCCGCCAGCTTCTGGCACAGTGCCGGATGCCGGTCGCGGTTAACGTGGTGCGGGTGGACGAGGCGGGTGCGTACCGGCACGTGGATCGGGCGGGGGTCCGGCTCGCGTACCGAGAGTTCGGCGACCCGGACGGCGAGCCGGTCCTGTTGGTACACGGGTTGTTCGCCGCGGGCTGGAGTTGGGACGGGTTCGCGCCCCGGCTCGCCGCGACCGGCCGGCGGGTCATCGTGGCCGAGTTGCGTGGTCATGGGCACAGCGACCGGACCGGCCCGTACACCTTCGAGGTCTTCGCCGGCGACCTGATCTTTCTGCTGGACACTCTCGAGGTCGGCAGCCTCGACCTGATCGGGCATTCGCTCGGTGGGCACGCGGCCTCGATCGTGGCGCAGCAGCAGCCGGCTCGGGTGCGCCGCCTGGTGATCGAGGACGCCCCGCCTCCGCCGTACCCGGGCGATAGTTACCGGGGTCCGGGCCTGCGCTCGCTGCCGCCGAGATCGCGGGTGCTGCTCATGGGGTTCCTGATCGCTCGGTACCGCTGGATCCGGCGGCACCTGGACCTGGAGATGGCCAAGACCGTGCTGCGGGAGTTCCGTCGCCCGGATGAACTGTGGTGGTCGCAGCTGAGCTCGATCAGGGCACCGACGTTGCTGATCCACGGCGGCCCGGAGAGTCATGTCCCCGGTTACCGGCTGGAGGAGATGGCCCGGCTGATCCCGGACTGCCGCCTGGTCACGTTGCCGGTCGGTCATCGGGTGCACTTGACCGCACCAGCTCCATTCGCCGAACTTGTCCTCACCTTCCTGGCGCGCGAGCCGGAGCTGGGCATAGCCCACTAGGCAGCGGTCCCGGGGCAAAGACTCGGGCCGCAGTTCCCGGCCGCCGGTCAGATCGATGTGATGAGCAAGTTCTCATAAACCGCTCATGTCTCTCTCAACTACTCCGACTTGACTATGCGCCTGAGCAGGGCAGGCAACTCGGGCAAAACCACCCGACGCACCGCTGGTCACGTGCCTGTCCGTGTCGACATCCGTCCGTTGGGCCCGCGTTGGGACCTCGGATGAGTGTGGTCCTGCCGGTCGCGACCGCCTACCTGTTGTACGTGGTCCGCGCGAACTGCGCCAGGTGAGCCTGGCCCTGATGCCGCTTATCTGGCACCTCAGTACGTGAACGTTCGATCGGCCTCGAAAGCAAGCTGAACCAGCCGCTTGGGCGGCCGCCTCCCCCTGAAACCGCGTCGAAGTGCTCCCGTAGCGAGCCGGTACCCAGGCCGCCGATGGGACAGAGCGGGAACAAGGCACTGACGGGCAGACAGAGTTTCTGTGCCGGGATCGCGCGGACGGCTTGCCCTCTGACTGTCGCAAGAGGACAGTGCAGAAAACCCCATCCGTACCGGCGCAGACGTCCGTACCAGGATCCCGAAGACCCCCCGGTTCTCGACGGGGACGGTTATCGCAGAGGTGAGCAGGTGACCACAACCGCACGGCCGCTGAGTGAACCCGGCCGCATCGCCGACCCGGACGAGGGGATCTCGCCCGCGGAGCTGGCGATGGCTGGGCGCAACCACTCGTTGCTGCTGGAGGCGCTGCGCTACGACGTGACGCCTGCTGGATTGCATTACGTGCTGGTCCACTACGACGTTCCGGACGTCGACGGGTCCGGATGGACGCTCGCGGTCGGCGGGCAGGTGACCAACGATCTGGTGCTCGACCTCGAGCGGCTGCGGTCCTACCCGGCGGTGAGCGCGCCGGTCACCCTCGAGTGCGCCGGAAACGGCCGGGCTCACTTGCGTCCCCGGCCGGTGAGCCAGCCGTGGCTGGAGGGTGCGGTGGGTACGGCGGTCTGGACCGGCGCGAGGTTGTCCGACGTACTCGCCGATGCTGGTCCTACGGACAAGGCCGTGGATGTGGTGCTGACCGGCGCGGATCATGGAATCGAGCGTGGGGTCGAGCAGGACTACGCTCGTGCGCTGCCGCTCGCCCAAGCACGCCGGTCCGACGTGCTGCTGGCCTACGAGATGAACGGTGCACCGTTGCCTCCGCAGCACGGCTTCCCGGTACGGGTGATCGTCCCGGGTTGGTACGGGATGACCTCGGTGAAGTGGCTGACTTCGATCACGGTGACCGACAAGCCCGACGAGGGGTTCCAGAACGCGGTTGCCTACCGGTTCAAGGCGGACCTGGACGACGTTGGGGAGCCGGTGACCAGCATCGCGCCACGTGCCCTGATGGTGCCGCCGGGCTTCCCGGACTTCGGATCTCGTCGACGCATCGTCGAGGCCGGACCGGTCGCCCTCTCCGGACGGGCCTGGTCCGGCAACGGCCCCATCACGAGCGTGGACATCTCCACCAACGGCGGCAGAACCTGGCAGGACACCGTCCTCGAGCCGTCTTTGGGGACGCACGCCTGGGCCCGCTGGTCCACCACCTGGCAGGCCGCGCCCGGTAACCACGAGTTGTGCGTACGGGCGACCGACGCAACCGGCGCCAGCCAGCCGCTCGAACCGCCTTGGAACGCGCAGGGCATGGCCAACAACGCCGTGCAGCGGGTGCCCGTGCACGCGCGGTAGGAGATGTCCAATTTTGCGCCGTCAGGCGAGCAGTACGAACTCAGCGCTGGCGACTACCGCGCCACCATCGTCGAGGTCGGCGGTGGGGTTCGCGCCTGTGACCGCGGCGACCGTCCCGTCTTGCATCCCTATCCCGTCGAGGCCATGACCGACGGCGCACATGGCGCGCCGCTGATCCCGTGGCCGAACCGGCTGGCCGACGGGCAATACCGGTTCGACGGTACGGACTATCAGGTCGCGCTGACCGAACCCGAGAAGCACAACGCGATCCACGGATTCCTGCAGTGGCGGTCCTGGGCGGCGCGGGAGCAGACGGCGGAGCGGATTGTCATGGCCATCCGGCTCAACCCGTTGCAGGGGTATCCGTTCGCCTTGGACGTCAGCATCGAGTACGTGCTGAGCGCCCAAGGGCTCACGGCCACGACGACGGCCACCAACATCGGGGACAAAGCGTGCCCGTACGGATGTGGCCAGCATCCGTACCTGTCGCCGGGCACCGGGCTGATCGACGAGTGCGAGCTTGAACTCGACGCAGGCACCCGCATCCTGACCAGCGCTGATCGGCAGCTGCCCACGGGCACGGAGTCGGTCGCGGACACCCCGTACGACTTCCGCAGTCCGCGTCGGATGGGAGACCTGCGCGTCGATCACGCGTTCACGGATCTGGCGCGGGACGATGACGGCCGAGTGTGGCTGCGGCTGCACCGCTCACGATCTTGGGACGACAAGCCGAGCAGGCCGATGTTCGATGGTGCCCTCGCGGCCCGACCGGGCCGCCCGAGTTCACGCTCAACGAATGTTGAGCGTGCTGTCCGTACCCGCGGGTCTGCC
>JACCTM010000092.1 GCA_013812385.1 Geodermatophilaceae bacterium
GGTAGAGATGGAACCAGGTGCACCAGCACCCACCCCACACGCCGTTGTGTCGCTCCGCCAGATCCGCGAACGCATCCCACGTCTGCGGACCCAGCGGTTCGATCCGGTAGCCGTCCACACTTACCTCTACTTTGCCCATGCAGGAGAATGTAGAAGCAGTTGCCGACGATCGACTTCCTGGTTCGCCGGTTCGGTGCGGGGACCGGCCGTAGAAACCAGCCTCATGGTGGATCGGGGCTTAGGCTGCCCAGGTGCCCTCTGTTCTGGTCATAGAGCCGGACGCCTCCGATCCGATCGGGCCGCTCGGCGACTGGTTGACCGAGGCCGGCCTGCACCTGGAGGTGCACCGCCCGTACGCCGGGCAGAGCCTGCCGCAGGACCTGACCGGCTACGACGGGCTGATCGTGCTCGGTGGAGCGCAGTCGGCCAACGATCCGCCCGACGCCACGCCGTGGATGAGTGACGTACGACGGCTGCTGCGTGACGGCCTGGCTCGGTCGGTACCGCTTCTGGGGATCTGCCTGGGCGGGCAACTCCTGGCTCAGGAGGCCGGTGGCTCGGTACGGGTGGGCTCGGAAGGTCCGGAGATCGGTGCCCTGCTCGTGGGCAAACGGGATGCCGCGTTCGAGGATCCGATCTTCGCCCACCTCCCGATCACCCCGCTGGTGATCCAGTGGCACCACGACGAGATCGACTGCCTCCCACCCTGTGCCGTCCTGTTGGCCAACTCGGTGAGCTACCCGCATCAGGCCTTCCGGGTCGGTACCTGCGCGTGGGGTCTGCAGTTTCACGTCGAAACCACCCCCGAGCTGATCACCACCTGGGCCGAACAGGACATCGCCGGACTGGTCGGCGCCGGCCTCGACCGGCAAGGGGTCATCGCCGAGGCTGGCCCTGCGGTACACGAGGAGATCGCTCAGGTGTGGGGAGCCTTCGCCTCCCGCTTCGCCGCGGTCGTGTCCGAGCCCGGCGCTGCGGCCTAGCGGGTGGCGGTCCGGGACTCCAGCCAGCGCCGCGCCGCGCGATTGTCCCGGTTGGGGTTCGCGGAGGGCAGCCGAGCCGCTGACCTCATCGTCGAGCCATCGCTTGGCCTGTGGGATGCCGACACCGATACGCCGGCCGCGGACGGTGCTGCTGAGGTACTGGCTGCCCTGACCCGGTCCGGTGACCCAGATCTCGCACTGGCCTCCCTCCACCGGCTCGCGCTGGCCGGCGATCAGCCCGAGGAACTGCAGCGTGCGCTGGCCACTGATCCGGCCCTGCGCCGCAGGCTGTGTGCGGTTCTCGGGGCCAGCAGCGCACTCGGGGATCATCTGGTCGCCCATCCCGGCGACTGGCGACTGCTGACCCAGGAGGGACTGTGCACCGAGCCGAGATCGGCGGCTGACCTCACCGCACATCTTCTCGACGTCGTCGGCGCCGATCCGGAGACTCCGCCCACCGGTACGCGGGGGTCAGCCGCGACGACCGACCGTCGCGAGGGAGTCGCGGCACTGCGCCTGGCCTATCGGCGGGAGCTGTTGGTGCTGGCCACTCGCGACCTCGCGGAGTCCGCCGACCTTGAGCAGGTGACCGGCGAACTCTCCGACCTGGCCGCGGCCACGCTCAGCGCAGCTCTGGCCCTGGCTGCGGGCAGTGTGCCCGACGACGCCCCAGTCGTTCGATTGGCGATCATCGCGATGGGCAAGTGCGGTGGACGCGAGCTGAACTACGTGAGCGATGTCGACGTCATCTTCGTCGGCGAACCGGCCGACCGTACGGCAACCAGGCTGGCGGCCGACGTCATGGCGATCTGTGACCAGGTGGCCTGGCCGGTCGATGCAGCACTTCGTCCGGAGGGCAAGACCGGGCCGCTGGTACGCACCCTGGACTCACACGTCACGTACTACCAGAAGTGGGCGCGCACCTGGGAGTTCCAGGCATTGCTCAAGATGCGCCCGGTTGCCGGTGACCCCGAACTCGGTGCGGCCTACGTCGAGCAGCTTCGCCCGATGGTCTGGGCGGCGGCCGAACGGGAGCACTTTGTCGAAGACGTTCAGAAGATGCGGCGACGGGTGGAGGCCAACATCCCGACGCAACTCGCCGATCGCGAACTCAAGCTCGGCCCGGGCGGCCTGCGCGACGTCGAGTTCTCCGTCCAGCTGCTCCAACTCGTGCACGGACGGGTTGATGAGAAGCTTCGCCTCGGGGGAACTCTTCCGGCCCTCACCGAACTCACCGCGGGTGGATACATCGGCCGTGAGGACGGCGAGATCTTGGCGGTGTCCTATCGCCTGCTCAGGACAGTGGAGCATCGCCTGCAGCTCATGCGTCTGCGCCGCACTCACCTCCTTCCCGACGATCGCGGGCAACTGCGATGGCTGGCAAGGTCTTTGGGATACCGGCCGGACCATCGCGGGGAGCCGGCCGACGTACTCGCCGCAGAACTCAGCCTGCACACCCGCCACGTACGGCGGCTGCACGAGAAGTTGTTCTACCGGCCGCTGCTCAACGCGGTCTCCCGCGTCCCGGGTGATCAGCTGCGGCTCGCCCCGGAGGCCGCACGCGGCTGGCTGGCCGCCCTCGGGTTCAGCGCACCCGAGGCCGCCCTGGCACATCTGGGCGCCCTGACCTCGGGGGTCAGCCGGACCGCAGCCATGCAACGGCTGCTGTTGCCGGTGGTTCTGCAGAGCTTCACCAACTCCGCCGATCCGGATGCGGGCCTGCTCGCCTACCGGTCGGTGTCCGAGCAACTGGGCCGTACACCCTGGTATCTGCGTCTTCTCCGCGACGAGGTCAAGGTTCTCGAACGGCTCGGCCAGCTGTTGGGCACCAGCATGTTCATCGCCGACCTCCTCGGCGGTGCCCCCGAGGCGCTGAAGCTGCTCGGGGACGACGCGCAGCTACGGCCGGTCGAGCTGACGGATCTGGCCGTGGCCTGGACCGCCGTGGTCGCGCGAAGCCCCGATCCGGTGGAGGCAGTCACCGCCGTACGGGCGCTGCGCCGCCACGAGCTGCTGAGGTTGGCGATGGGCGATCTTCTCGGGCTCGTCCCGCACCGACAGACCCTGGCCGGTCTCAGCGACGCAGCGACAGCCACGATCCGCGCCGCGCTGAGGGCTGCAATCCGCGAGGTCGTCGGATCCGAAGCGGATCTGCCGACCCGATTCGTCGTCATCGGCATGGGACGGCTGGGTGGTCGGGAGCTGGGGTACGGCTCGGATGCCGACGTGCTGTTCGTCCACGACCCCAAGGACGGTGCCGACGAGCAGGTGTGCGCGCGGGCCGCTGCCGATGTCGCCGAGCGACTCCGGACGCTGCTGGCCGCTCCGGCGTCGGACCCACCACTGAGCATCGACACCGGCCTTCGGCCCGAGGGGCGCAACGGCCCGGTCGTACGGTCGCTGGCCTCGTATCGGGCCTACTACCAACGCTGGGCGCAGGTGTGGGAGCGGCAGGCCCTGCTGCGCGCTGTCCCGGTAGCCGGAGATGCGGAGCTGGGTGCGGAGTTCGTGTCGCTGGTCGAACCGCTGCGATATCCATCCGGCGGTCTGCCGAAGTCGGACGTCGTGGAGATCCGGCGAATCAAAGCCCGAGTGGATTCCGAGCGCCTGCCACGAGGCGCCGACCCGGCCACCCATACCAAGCTCGGCCGCGGTGGTCTGGCCGACGTGGAATGGACCACTCAGCTGCTGCAACTTCGACACGCGGGGGAGCACGAGTCACTTCGTAGTACGGGCACTCTGGAGGCCCTGCGCGCCATGGTCGGTCTGGGCTTGCTCGGAGAGGAGGATGCCCTGGCTCTGGAAGCGGGCTGGATGATGGCAAGTCGCTCACGCAACGCGATCATGCTGGTCCGTGGCCGGGCCGGTGATCAGCTGCCCCGACCGGGAAAGGAGCTGCTGGGCGTGACCCGGGCGATGGGCTACC
>JACCTM010000131.1 GCA_013812385.1 Geodermatophilaceae bacterium
GGCCAGCCCAGGCTCGGCGGTCAGAGGCGGAGCCTCATTAGTTGGTCTGTCTGTGAAATAGTACGGTAGTCTGATGTATGTCTTCGTTGATGGCGGCGGCGTTGTCGGTGAGCGCTGAGCAGCGGGCGGAGTTGGTCAGGATGTCTCGTTCGACGGTGCTGCCGCACCGCAAGGTGGTTCAAGCCAGGGCGTTGCTGTTGGCCGCTGACGGGGTCGCCAACGAACAGATCGCCCGCCGGTGCGAGGTCGACTCGGACACGGTGCGGCGCTGGCGTGCCCGCTTCGCCCAGGCCGGGCCGGCGGGGGTGGGGGTGATCGCCAAGGGCCGCGGCCGTAAGCCGTCGTTGCCGCCGGGCAGCGTCGCGGAGGTGTTGCGGGTAACCCAGCACGAGCGGCCCGCGGACGGCGCGACGCACTGGACCATCCGATCCTTGGCCGCCCGGGTAGGGATCGGCAAGGACGCCGTGGCCCGGATCTGGGCCGATCACAACCTCAAGCCGTGGCGGGTCGACACGTTCAAGATCAGCAACGATCCGCGGTTCGAGGACAAGCTGGTCGACGTCGTCGGGCTCTACCTCAACCCGCCGGCGAATCGCCGAGCAGGTCGTGCAACAGCCGGCCTGGCAGGGCCTCGGTGGAAACCGTGCAGCCTGCGCGGTCGACGCCGATCACTCGTGGCAGGCCCACCCCGGGAATCGCCGGAGACTGCCCGGCCGGAAGCAGATCGTGCAGCCGGTCGTGCCGGACCGCCTTTGTGAATACCACACCGCCGTCATGGGACGTCTGACGAACCACCGCCCGCCGCTCCGGGCGGTGGGCAACCAGGCTGCTTCCGCTGGCCGCGACCAGCCGGGAAAGGGTACGCAGGCGACGGTCGGCGCCGCCCGGTTGCAGAACCACTCCGCTGGCCTCGATCAGGCGTACCCCCTGGTTCTGGCAGCGCTGGCTGGTCGACGTTGCCACCTGGTGGGCTCGCTTGTGGTCGGCGAACCACTGGCCGGCCACCGTGGACCCGTCGGGACGCCTGAGGTCGAGCAGCAGGTGATCGGGGCCGCGCGGAATCGCCTTGTGCAAGACCAAGTCCTGCTCAGCGACGATGTCACACACTGCAGGGAAGTCGCTGCGGCTCATCGCAGCGCTCCGATCAGCGAACCGGTTCGAAGTACGTCGCCGGCCCGCTCGATCAGTAGCCGTGCGGCGGACGCCCACTCCGGGGTCCGACGGAGTCGGAACGGTTCTAGGGCCCGGCGTAGCAGGTGGGCCGCCTCGTGCGTGGCCAGCCGCTCCATGTCTATGTCGGCTCCCGCGCTGACATAGCCGTCGAGCAGCGCCCGCAGCCTGCGGTCGTAGCTCTCCGGCGAACATCCGCCCAAGACGACATCGCGGGAAAGCGCCGACGCTGCGCAGGCGAGATCGGACGCGGGGTCCCCGAGGCGCGCGGAGTCCAGGTCGATCAGCGAGGCTTGGCCAGCATCGCTGATCACCACCTGATCGGCGGAGAAGTCGCCGTGGAGAGGCCGCTGCAGGCTCGGCAGGGCGCGCAGACGCGCAGCCACCGAGTCGGTGATCGCTGTCACCTCCGCTGCCGTATCGGGCATCAGCCGAGCCAGTTGCCGGCTGGACTTCAGGACCGACGAGACCTCGGCGGTGACGGCGATCGGCGCAAGTGCGAGGCCGGTGCAAGCATGCAGCCGCGCCAGAGCCACGCCGGCGGATCGGTATCCCGCGCAATCTCGCCCTGGGTCGTCGGGGTGGCCGAGTCCGGCCAGGGTTGCCCCGGGTAGGAACTCCATGGCGATCACTCCGAGCCGCTTGTGGAGGCCCAGCAGCCTGGGTGTTCCGAGATCACTTCGAGCCAGGGCGGCAATCGCATCGGTGCACGACCGCCGGTGGTCGGGCCGGTAGACGCGCAATAGTGCCTGCGGTCCGTCGGTTGCGCTGAGTGTGCCCACCCAACGCCGGTGCGGGTTGTGCCGAAGGGTCCGCAACTGCAGGCCGTCCAGCATCAGCTCGTGCTGACCCAGCAGGCGGCGCAGGAGCCGCTGTCGTCGCCTGTCGTGCAGGGCGGCCAGGCCAGGCAGGTCGCGGTCGGCCGCCTCGGTGGCCATGAGCAGACCGCGGTCCGGGTCGGCGACCAGCACGCTTCCCTCGGGTGCGCGCTCGACCGCCTTGGCGACCTTCTGTGCGCTTTCGGCTGCGTACGACGTGATCAGCCACGACTGCTCGCCTGCCGAGGTCAGCACGTCGGCCGCCAGGACGCAGCTGGTTCCCGGCTTGTACCGCAGGTACCGAGGCACGAGCTGTACCGGCCCGCCGAGTCGATCGGCGATCAAGGACATGCAGGCATCGGCGTCCATGAGCAGCCTCAGGTCAGGCAGCAGCGGATCGCGAGCTGCCAGAGCCTCGTCAGCGCAGCTGAGCATCGGCCACCTCGGAGCTACACCTGGTCAGTACCTCTCGGGGCTTGCCCTGGTCGAGCACCCGGCCCCCGTCGATCCACACCACACGGTCGGCGTCCAAGGCGGCGGACAGGTCATGGGTGATGACCAACGTCGTACGGTCGGCCGTAAGCCTGGCCAGCGCGGCAAGGACCTCCCGCTCGGTCTCTTGATCGAGGCCGCTCATCGCTTCGTCGAGGATGACGATCGGAGCGTCTCGAACCGCAGCACGGGCGATCGCGATCCGTTGCCGCTGCCCGCCGGACAGGGTGTCCCCCCGCTCTCCCACCACGGTCTCGTAACCATCTGGAAGAGCCATGATGAACTCGTGCGCTCCGGCAAGTTCCGCGGCGGCGTACACCATCTCGTCCGTCGCGTCCGGAAGGCCGTAGGCGATGTTCTCCCGAACCGTGGTCGCGAACAGCACGCTGTCCTGCAGCACTACTGCGACCTGGCTGCGCACTGAGGCCACCGTCAGGCCGCGGAGATCGTGGCCGTCGATCCGGACCTGGCCACTGTCCGGATCACGCAGACGAGAGATGAGCATCGCCACACTCGACTTGCCGGCTCCTGACGGACCGACGATCGCGACTCGTTCCCCTGGACGAACATGGAGGCTCAGGCCGCGCAGGACCGGATGCCCGGGCTCGTAGGCGAACGACACATCCTGGAAGGCGATGTCTCCGAGGAACCGCGCTGCCGGGCGGGCCCAGCTC
>JACCTM010000135.1 GCA_013812385.1 Geodermatophilaceae bacterium
CCTAGTCGTGAGTACGTCGACAGACGTGGTCGGCGGCTGGAACTGGTTCTCCGACACCGAGGTCCACTGGCGCCCACAGGTCTATTGGCCGGCCGGCACCGAGGTAGCTCTGAACGCGAACATGTACGGCGTCAACCTCGGAAACGGTGCTTGGGGCCAGCTGGACCGGAGCATCGCCTTCACGATCGGTGCGGCACACGTGTCGGTCGCTGACGCGGCCACGCACACCATGCAGGTCTACGCCGACGGCGCGCTCGTGCAGACGTACCCGGTCAGCATGGGCAGCCCGGAGAACCCGACTCGTAGTGGGCCGCATGTGGTCATCGACCAGGAGCGCAACAAGATCATGGACTCCACGACGTATGGCCTTGCCTTGGATGCCGGCGGCTATCTGACGGCAGTGGAGTACGCGACCCGGATCTCCAACAATGGCGAGTTCGTCCACGCTGCGCCATGGTCGGTGGCCCAGCAAGGCGTCAGCAATGTCTCCCATGGATGCATCAACCTGGCCCCCGAACGTGCCGCGTGGTTCTTCGAGTTCTCCCAGATCGGCGATGTGGTGGAGGTCGTCAACGCCGGCCCGATGCTGGGCGCGGTGGACGGCGACATCTACGACTGGGCCATTCCATGGGAGACGTGGCTACAAGGCAGCGCCTTGGACTAACGGCGCCAGTCCGTCGACACGCACGGAAAGCAGTGGGGTGAGTGACGGGACTTGAACCCGCGGCCACCTGGACCACAACCAGGTGCTCTACCAGCTGAGCTACACCCACCATGGCTCTCCGGAAGGCCGGAGGAGCAGGTGCAGACGATACCTGAGCCGGTCCGTGCGTTCGCGGGTCAGGTCAGCCAAGCAGTCAGGTGAGCGAAGCGGCGATCTGTTGCACCTGGTCTGTCGTAGGTCCCGGCGGGGTCACGAACAGGGTCTGGCGGTAGTAGGCCAACTCCCGGATGGACTCCCGGATGTCGGCCAGTGCCCGATGTGCCAAACCCTTGGCTGGCTGGCCGAAGTACACGCGGGGGTACCAGCGGCGGGCCAACTCCTTCACCGAGGAGACGTCGATCATCCGGTAGTGCAGGAACGCGTCGAGTTCGGGCATGTCCCGGGTGATGAAGCCCCGGTCGGTGCCGATCGAGTTCCCGCACAGCGGCGCCATCCGTGGCTGTGGAGCAAAGGCACGGATGTAGTCCAGCACCTGGGTCTGCGCCTGCTCGATGGTCACGCTCGAGGCGCGGACCTCATTGGTCAGGCCGGAGCTGGCGTGCATCTCAGCTACCACCGGGAGCATGCCGTCGAGAAGGTCGTCCGAGGCGTTGATGACCAGGTCGACACCGTCGCCGAGGACGTTCAGATCGCCGTCGGTGACCAGCGCCGCGATCTCGATCATCACATCCTTGGTCAGATCCAGACCGGTCATCTCACAGTCGACCCACACAAGGGCGCCCGGGACGACCTTGTTCACCACGCTCGGAACCCTACTTGGACACCGGCGGGCTAGATTCCGGTCCCATGTCAGAGATCACGCAGCGCATCGCGCAGGGCTATGCCTTCGATGGGCCGGCACTCGAACTGGGCACGGTCGTTCATGACGGCCAGGTCGATCCACAGGCTCGAGTACGGATCCCGCTGGGGATGCTCAATCGGCATGGCTTGATCGCCGGAGCCACCGGAACCGGCAAGACCAAGACGCTCCAGCTGATGGCCGAGCAGCTCTCGGCTGCGGGTGTCGCTGTCTTCGCCCCGGACATCAAGAGCGATCTGTCCGGTCTGCTGACCGCAGGGGAGTCCAACGACAAGATCGCCCAACGGGTGACCGACACCGGTGACAGCACGTGGACACCGACGGCGTACCCGACCGAGTTCTTCGCCCTCGGCGGCGTGGGCACGGGTACGCCGCTGCGGGCGACGGTGACCTCGTTCGGGCCGATTCTGCTGGCGAAGGTATTGGGACTCAACGACACTCAGGAGTCGGCCCTGTCACTGGTCTTCCACTGGGCGGACACGAATGGTCTTGCCCTGCTCGACCTTGCCGATCTGCGGGCGGTGATCGGCTACCTGACCTCCGAGGAAGGCAGCAAGCAGCTGAAGGAGCTGGGCGGTGTCGCCAAGAGCACCGCCGGGGTGATCCTGCGGGAAATCTCCGAGCTGGTCGCCCAAGGTGCCGAGGACTTCTTCGGCGAGCCGGAGCTGGACACCGCTGACCTGCTGCGCCGCACCGCCGACGGCGACAATCAGGGTCGCGGCATCATCAATCTGCTCGAGCTCGCTGACCTGCAGAACCGGCCCGCGCTGTTCTCCACGTTCCTGATGTGGCTGTTGGCCGACCTGTACGAGGAGCTGCCCGAGGTCGGTGACCTGGACCAGCCCAAGCTGGTCTTTTTCCTCGACGAGGCGCACGTGCTCTTCAACGACGCCTCCCCGGCCTTTTTGGACGCGGTGACTCAGACGGTGCGGCTGGTCCGGTCGAAGGGGATCGGGGTCTTCTTCGTCACCCAGCGCCCGTCCGACGTCCCCGACGGGGTGCTCGCCCAGCTCGGCAACCGGGTCCAGCATGCGTTGCGTGCATACACCCCGGCCGATGCCGACGCACTACGCAAGACCGTCCGTACCTACCCGATCACAGAGGACTACGACCTCGAGCAGGCCCTGACCCAGCTCGGAACCGGGGAGGCCGTGGTCACGGTGCTCTCGGAGCACGGCGCGCCGACGCCGGTGGCCTGGTGCCGGATGCCCGCCCCCCGTTCGTTGATGGCCCCGGCCCCGACGCAGGCCGTACAAGCCGCGATCACGAACTCGGTCCTGCACGCCAAGTACGCGCAGGAGGTCGACCGGGAGTCGGCCTATGAGCGGCTCTCGGCCAAGGTGCACGGCACCGCCGAACAGGACGAACAAGATGGGCCGGATCCCGCTCGTGCGCCGGAGCCCGAGCCGGCTCGGCGCCAGCGGACGCGTGAACCCAAGGCGGAGCCGACGATCGTCGAGCAGATCGTCGCCTCCGGCGCGTTCAAGTCGTTCCTGCGCTCCGCGGGAAGTGCCATCGGGCGCCGCATGTTCGGCACCGCGAGGCGTCGTCGGTAACGCCGTGGATACCCTGTTGTGAGGACAGCAACGGCAAACAGCAGGGGGCATGTGGTGGTCGAGCGGGCTGGCACGCGTCTGGCCCGGGTAGGGCAGCTGTGCCGGCGCTACTGGATCCCCGGCGAGCCGGGCCGACCCACCAGCCAGGTCGAACTCCGCTGGATCTACCGCGCCTGGCTGCTGGCTTTTGTCGGTAAGGTCGTCGGCTCCTCCTGGGACGTGGCGTGGCATTTCAAGTGGCTGCGCGACGATCTCGCACCGCCGCATCTGCTGAACTCAGCCGGGACCGGTCTGGTCATCGCGCTGGTCGTCTTCCACAGCTACACCGGCTACGGCGTCGACAGGAACGCGCTGCGCTGGATGCAGTGGGGAATCGGACTATTCCTCCTCGCGGTCCCACTCGACCTGCTCAATCATCAGATCAACGGCCTGGACATCACCAGTTGGAGCCCGACGCACGCTGTGCTCTATCTCGGCACGGCGGTGATGCTGGTGGGCACTATCCGCGGCTGGTGGCTCTACGCGGCGCCAGGCCGGTTGCGCGACGGGGTGCTGTTGGCGCTGTGGGTGTTCTTCTTCGAGAACATTCTGTTCCCCAACCAGCATCAGGAGTACGGCGTCGTCTCTCTTGGCCTCTTCCAGGACGGCCGGACGAGTGCTGAACCGATCCTGCTGGACTTCGCCCGCGAACAGGGGAACTCGCCGGCTGAGTTCATGCTGCCGGTTCCGCCGTGGGTGCATCCGTCCTGGCTGATCTGTGCGGGCCTGCTCACGTTGGTGATCGCGCGAAAGGTCACCGGGCTGCGCTTCACCGCGACCTTGGTCACGGCCGGATATCTGCTCTACCGCTTCATGACCATGGGTCTGCTCTGGGCAGGCGATTTTCCGACTTCAGCCGTACCGGTGTTGGCGCTGGCCGGTGCGGTGGCCGTCGACCTGGCCATCACCTACCGGGTTCCTGCGCTGCTGGCCGGGCTTGCGGTCTCGGCGACCACCTATGGCGCCGCCCGGGTCCAGGACGTGGCATGGGTGCTCCCGCCCTGGTCGTGGTGGTCCGCGGTTGCGGTGTCCATCGCGTTCGCACTGTTGTGGTGGGGCGTGGACCGTCTCGAGTCCAGCGGCTGGCTGCGGCACTGGAGGCGGCCGATCGAGCCGGGTGACAATCGCGTGTCGGCCGATCCTGCGGGGGGACCTTTCCCGCAGGACATGACTTACCCCGCCCAAGGAGCGGGTGGACTTACGTCCGGCCGCTCGGCCATCTAGCGTCGCTTTCGTGCTCACCGTCGCTGGACTCTCGTCGGGGACCGAGGCCGAGCGGGCGGCCCATCGTCTGTTCACGCTGTGGGACAGCGGGGCTCGCGTGCTCGGCGGCGTCGCTGCGTTTCGCCCGTACGAGGATCCGACGACCAAGCGGAGACAGTCCGATGTCGTCATGCTCGTACCCGACGGCGTCATCGTCGTACGGCTGGTCGCGTCGCAGCGGCAGAGCGGCCCGATCGTCGCGCATCCCACCGGTGCTTGGTCGATCGGCGGTGAGGTACTGCGGATCATCGGTGGCGGGTCGAATCCGTTGCCGTCTCTGCGCGATGCTCAGGCCGCGGTGACCACGACGCTGCGGGCATCCGGGCTGGAGCCTGGCCGGGTGGCGATGCTCGTGGCGGTGGGCTCCGGAGAGCCGGTGGAGCCACCCGACGGTCAGCTCGGCGACGGCGTGATCGTCTGTCCGATGTCCGAAGACGGCCTAGCCATCGGTGTCCGGCGCGCCGCGGCCGTGACCGCTGCGGCCGACGTCCGGCAGTGGACGACCGCCGACGTCAAGGCCGCGCTTTCCTCGATCGGGGTCACCGGACGGGTTCCAGCCGTGGAGGAGCTCAACAGCGAAGGCTTCATGTACTCGCCGTACGTGCTGCGGCGGCCAGATCTCGTGGCCGCCGCCAGCGCCGTGGCCGCGGCGGCTGCCTCGGGTACGGCCAACCGCTCGGTGCTGGAAGCTCCGACCGGCCCGAATTCCGCCCCGGACGACCGTCCGGCCACCAAGATCGCTCACACCCGCGCCCAGGACGCCGAGAACGCCGAGGACGCCGAGGACGCCGAGGACGCCGAGGACGCTGAGGACGCCGAGGACGCCGGTCTGCCGGGACTCTTCGGCGTGGATGCCAGGGCCGAGCTCCCGCCTCGGTCGGAAATGCCACCGGTCGCACTTGATCCACGCCCAGGTGACGTCGACGACGTCGGCGCTTACGACGAGGGGCCCTACGACGGAGGCCGCTACGCCGAGGCGAAGTATGCCGATCGGTCCTATGCCGAGGATGGCGGTACCAGTCCTCGGCGTCGACGCACGGGTCTGCGCGTGGTGGCAGTGCTGCTCGCGATGCTGCTCGTCGGCGCCGCGGCCTATGTCGGGTACAACCTGGTCGGCTCGGATGGCGACGGGGACGGCACGGGCACACAAGGCACGGTTAACACACCGGCGCCGCCCCCCGAGCCGGTCACTCAGCAGATCGGTGACCACGCTTACGTGCCCGTCCGCTCCCGTGGCGGCGAGACCTGCGCCGGGAATGCTGATGGCGAAGTAGCGGAGTACTTCGACACCACGAATTGCGCGTCCTTGGCGCGCGAGCTGTACACCACCGAGATCGACGGGATCGCGGTCATCGTTGCCGTCGCCCGGGTGACCATGCCCGACGAGGCGAGCGCAGCGGACTTCAAGGGCATCGTCGACTCCGAGGGGACCGGCAATGTGAACGACCTGCTGGCGGCTGGTGAGACCTTCCCCAACGGCCCGACCGAGCTCGTGCCCGAGGCGTACGCCTCCACGATCCAGGGCGCCGAACTCACGATCATCGAAGCTGGCTGGCAGGATCCGGCCAACCCCGGCAGCCTCGAGGCTCTCCGCGAATTGGCCCGAGAAGCGCTCGCCCTCCAACGTACGGTCTAGGACGGCGGTCGAAGACATGCACATCCTGGTACTCGGAGGGACGGTCTTCCTGTCCCGCACAGTCGCCGAGACTGCGCGGGATGGGGGACACCAAGTCACCTGCGCTGCCCGCGGGGTCTCCGGAAATCCTCCCGACGGCGTCAATTTCGTAAGAATCGATCGTGACGAGCCCGACGGGCTGGCGGCGCTTGGCGCTGCCGATTTCGACGCCGTTGTCGATGTGGAGGTCCAATCGCCGACTCGGGTACGCCGGGCATTGGACGCCTTGGGAGACAGAGCCGATCACTGGACGTACGTATCCAGCGGATCGGTGTACGCCGATGACGAAACCAGCGGTCAGGATGCGGCTGGTGCCCCAGTTGTGACGCCTCCACCTAAGGGCTCCGACGAGACAGACCGCGAGCTGTACGGTCCGTTCAAGGTCGCGTGCGAAGAGGCGGTACGAGAAGTGGTCGGGGACAAGGCATTCATCTGCCGAGCCGGATTGATCGTCGGACCACGGGACGTCTCTGATCGATTCGG
>JACCTM010000145.1 GCA_013812385.1 Geodermatophilaceae bacterium
GCTCGCCGCTGACGGGTGGGGAGCACCGTCCCGGCTGCCAGTCGGCGAGCGATCACCAGGAACGCTGTGTGGCCGACCATCCGATGCTCGGGCCGAACGGCCAGGCCGACAACGTGCCAGGGTCGCAGCAGGGTCTCGGTGGCCGAAGGCTCGGCGTAGGAGCCCTCGGCTCGGATTGCCTCGACCAGGGTCGAGAGTTGCGTGACGGTGGCCACGTAGCCGATCAGCACTCCTCCAGGCCGCAGGACCGTGCCGATCGCTGGTAGCACCTGCCACGGCTCGAGCATGTCGAGGATTACCCGGTCCACGTCAGGCTCCTCGGCATCGCCCACCTCGACGACGTCACCATGTCGCAAGTCCCACGACCCCGGCTCCTCGCCGAAGAACCGGACCACATTGGCACGTGCCACCTCGGCGAACTCTTCCCGCCGCTCATAGGAGATCACCGTCCCGGTCGGGCCGACGGCGCGTAGCAGCGAGCAGGTCAGCGCTCCCGAGCCGGCACCGGCCTCCAGTACCCGGGCACCAGGATGGATGTCACCCATCATCAAGATCTGTGCGCTGTCCTTGGGGTAGATGACCTGGGCGCCGCGCGGCATGGACAGCACGTAGTCGGCCAACAGCGGTCGCAGGGCCAGATAGCCGGTGCCCGACGTCGACATCACCACGCGGCCCTCGTCGTACCCGATCAGGTCGTCGTGCGAGATCGCGCCACGGTGGGTGTGAAACGACTTGCCCGGTTCGAGGACGACGGTGTGCAGCCGGCCCTTCGGGTCGGTGAGCTGGACCCGATCCCCCACCGCGAAGTGCCGTCGATCAGCGGGCGGCTCGGGAGGCGGCTCGACCGGGGTTACAGACACCGGGGAGATGGTACGAGCACCTCGGCACGAGGCATCTGGCGCAGTTCCCCACTTCGTCGGCTGGCGAGCCGCTATGTCTCTCCACCGGACTTGCTCCGCATTCCGCTGGCGCAGCGATCGACCTCACTGTCTGCACGAAGGATGGCGACGAGCTCGACATGGGTACCCCGGTCAACGCCAGCCCGGAAGCCAGCGACAACGGGTGCTTCACCGCGGCACCGAACATCAGCCGTACCGCGCGAGCCAACCGAGACATCCTCACCCGGGCCCTGAGTGCGGCTGGGCTGGTCAACTACCTGACCGATGGTGGCACTGGTCCTTCGGGGACTGCTACTGGGCCCTCGCCACCCAGGCCGCGTGCACCGCCCGTCAGATCAGCCGGCTGTCGGTGGCCGCGCCTACCCTGCGGATGTGACCACTCAGACAGCGCCGTTCAGCGCCGAATCCCGGACCCGGTCGCTGTCACCTTCCCGTGCTGCGGACTTCAAGTCCTGCCCACTCCTCTACCGCCTTCGTACGATCGACCGGCTCCCCCAGCGCCCATCCGCAGCAGCGGCCAGAGGCACCCTCGTCCACGCCGTCCTCGAGCGCCTGTACGACCTTCCGGCGGCCGGTCGTACGGTCGAGCGGGCCAAGTCGATGGTGTCTGAGGAGTGGAACAAGCTGCTCGCGGACGAACCAGAACTCCACCAGATCGTCGCCGAACTCCGCGACCGCGCCGCTGCCAAGGACATCCCGGATCCAGTCAGTAAAACGGTGATGATCCAGACCATTGACTACATCACCGACGGCGACCTGATCGGGCGGTGGCTGGTGTCGGCCGCCGGTCTGCTGGACTCCTATTTCGCGCTGGAGGATCCGACCCGGATCCAGCCGGTCGGCCGGGAACTGATGGTGGAGTTCGATCTGGGTGACGGTCCTGTCCTTCGCGGGATCATCGACCGACTCGATGCAACCGCCGACGGCGACCTGCGGGTGGTGGACTACAAGACCGGCGTCACCCCGCGAGAGGCTTTCGAGGCCAAGGCGCTGTTTCAGATGAAGTTCTACGCGTTGGTGCTGTATCGGACCCGCGGGGTGGTTCCCCGCCAGCTGCGGCTGCTGTACCTCGGGGACGAGGACATGCTCAGCTACGCGCCGGAGGCCGACGAGCTCGATCGCTTCGAGGGCACCCTCCGGGCGATCTGGGCGGCTATCCAGGCAAGCATCGACCGAAAAGAGTTCCGACCGAGCCCTAGCCGGTTGTGCTCGTGGTGTGACTATCAGGCGCTCTGCCCGGCATGGGGCGGCACCCCGCCGCCCTACCCCGTCGCGGCGATCCCGGTGGACGACCCCGCGCCCGAGCCTGACTGAACCCGACGGAGTTCGGCCAAGCCGGCCCGATGCTCGTTCAGGAGTTCGGCCAGTCCGGCCAGCGACATTCCGAGCAGGCTGTCCCGGAGGGTCACTCCGGTCAACCCCTCGACCGAAGCAGCGGCCGGTACGACTAGGACGGCGCATCCCGCGTCCCGCGCCGACGTCGCTCCGGGCACTGAGTCCTCGATCGCCACACTGTCCCTTGCAGCGACACCGAGCCGGTGGGCGGCGAGCAGGTACGGGTCCGGATGCGGCTTACCTCGACTGACCTGTTCACCGCTGACCACGGTGTGAAACGACCCGATGGGCAGCGCGTCCACGACGGTCTCGGTCATCTGTCGATGGGACATCGTGACCAGCGCGGTTGGCACTCCGGCCGCACGCACTTCGGCCAGCAGGTCCAGCGCCCCCGGTAGCCACGGAGGTGCCTTCTGGACACCGGCTACGACATGAGACTGCATCCGGTCGATGATCGCCGCATTGGGAAGGTCGATGCCGATCTCCTCACGCAGGTACGTAGCGGAATCCCAGAGCGACCAACCCACCAGATGCCGTGCCTGCTCGGCACTCCAGGGATGGCCGTACTCGCCGACCAGCATCGTCTCCGCCTCGAACCACAACGGCTCGCTGTCGACCAGCGTGCCGTCGAGGTCGAAGAGCACCGCCGCAGGCAGTTGGATGGACGTCACCGAGCACCGACGTCATCGGGCATTGAAGTACTTCGCCTCGGGGTGGTGCACGATCATGGCCGACGTGGACTGCTCCGGGTGCAGTTGGAACTCCTCGGACAGCTCGACGCCGATCCGGCCGGGTTCGAGCAGGCCCACGAGCTGCTGCTGGTCCTCGAGGTTCGGACAGGCCGGGTAGCCGAACGCGAACCGAGCTCCCCGGTAACCCAGCTTGAAAAAGGACTCCAGATCGTCCGGATCCTCGGCCGCGGCGTTCGTACCGTCGTCGAAACGCAACTCACCGCGGACCCGCTGATGCCAGCGCTCCGCGAGGGCCTCGGTCAGCTGCACGGACAGGCCGTGCACCTCCAAGTAGTCCCGATAGGCGTTCTTGGCCAGGAGTTCGTTGGCGTACTCGCTGATCCGATTGCCCATGGTGACGATGTCAAAGGCGATGACGTCGACGTCACCGGAGTCCTGGGGGCGGAAAAAGTCCGACATGCAGAGCCTGCGCTCTCGGCGTTGCCTCGGAAAGGTGAACCGGGTCCGCTCGGCTCCGGACTCGTCGAGCACGATCAGGTCGTCGCCGACGCTGACGCACGGGTAGTAGCCGTAGACCACCGCCGCCTCGAGAACGCCCTCGGTGGCAAACCGGTCCAGCCAGTACCGCAGCCGCGGGCGCCCCTCGGTCTCGACCAGATCCTCGTACGACGGGCCCTCACCGCCGCGCGCGGCTCGTAGCCCCCACTGCCCGAGGAAGGTGGCCCGCTCGTCGATCATCGGCGCGTACTCGGCCAGCGCGATCCCCTTGACCACCCGCGAACCCCAGAACGGCGGCGACGGGACGGGGTTGCCGGTCGCCACATCCGAGCGTCCGACGAACGGCTCCTCGGGTACGGCGTTGGCGGCGCGCTCGGCGGCGATCCGCAGAGACCGTTCCCGGCGGGCCTTGCGCTCGGCCTTGCGCTGATCGGCGAGGTCCTGCTTGGGCTCGCTCGGCGTCGCCGAATCCGGGACTGCGCCGCGCCGCCGGGCCAGGATGGTGTCCATCATTCGCAGGCCCTCGAAGGCGTCCCGGGCGTAGTGCACGTCGCCGTGGTACATCTCGGCCAGGTCGTGCTCCACGTAAGCGCGGGTCAGCGCGGCTCCGCCAAGCAGCACCGGATAGGTCTCGGATATGCCTCGGGAGTTCAGCTCCTCCAGGTTCTCCTTCATGATCACGGTCGATTTCACCAACAGCCCGGACATGCCGATGGCGTCGGCCCGATGTTCCTGGGCCGCATCCACAATGGTCGCGATCGGCTGCTTGATCCCGAGGTTGACCACCGTGTATCCGTTGTTGGACAGGATGATGTCGACCAGGTTCTTGCCAATGTCGTGAACGTCGCCCTTGACCGTGGCCAGCACGATCGTGCCCTTGCCGCCAGTGTCGTCCGAAGACTCCATATGCGGTTCGAGGTAGCCCACGGCGGTCTTCATCACCTCTGCTGACTGCAGTACGAAGGGCAACTGCATCTGGCCGGACCCGAACAACTCACCGACGGTCTTCATGCCGTGCAGCAGGTCCTCGTTGACGATCTCGAGGGCTGGCTTGGTGCTCAGAGCCTCGTCCAGGTCGGCCTCCAAGCCGTTGCGCTCCCCGTCGACGATCCGGCGCTGCAGCCGTTCCCCGAGCGGGAGGCCGGCGAGCTCCTCGGCCCGGGTCTGCCGGGCCGCGGCCATGTCGACGCCCTCGAACAGGTCCAGATAGCGGGCCAGCGGGTCGTACCCCTCCCGGCGCCGGTCATAGACCAGATCGAGGGCGACGTTGCGCTGCTCCTCGGGGATCTTGTTCATCGGCAGGATCTTCGAAGCGTGCACGATCGCCGAGTCCAGTCCGGCGTTCTGGGCCTCGTGCAGGAAGACCGAGTTAAGCACCTGGCGCGCGGCGGGGTTCAACCCGAACGACACGTTGGACACGCCAAGGGTGGTCTGGACGTCGGGGTAGCGGCGCTTGAGTTCTTTGATCGCCTCGATCGTCTCGATGCCGTCCCGGCGGGTCTCCTCCTGCCCGGTGGCGATCGGGAAGGTGAGCGTGTCGACCATGATGTCGCCGTGGGTCATCCCCCATTGATCGACAAGGGTGTCGATCGTGCGCGCGGCCACGGCCACCTTCAGCTCTGCCGTGCGGGCCTGGCCGCTCTCGTCGATGCACATGACGACGACCGCGGCGCCGTGTTCTCGGATGATCGGCATGACCCTGGCAAAGCGTGATTCCGGACCCTCACCATCTTCGAAGTTCACCGAGTTGACCACGCAGCGGCCACCGAGCAGCTCCAGCCCGGCCTCGATCACCGCGGGCTCGGTGGAGTCCAGGACGATGGGCAGCGTCGAGGCGGTGGCGAGCCGGCCGGCCAGGCGGCGCATGTCCTCGGCACCGTCGCGACCGACGTAGTCGATGCACAGGTCGAGCAGGTGCGCCCCGTCGCGGATCTGGCCGCGGGCGATCTCGATGCAGTCGTCATAGCGCTCCTCGAGCATCGCGTCGCGGAAGGCCCGGGACCCGTTGGCGTTGGTCCGCTCGCCGATCACCAGGACGCTGGCGTCCTGTTCGAAGGGAACTGCCGCATACAGCGAGGACAGGCTGGGCTCGCTGCGCGGACGGCGTACGGCCGGTGTCAGGTTCTGCACAGCCGCGACCACCGCACGGATGTGTCCCGGCGTCGTGCCGCAGCATCCCCCGATCAGTCGAGTGCCGAACTCGGTCACGAACCCGGACAGGGCGGCGGCCAGCTCGTCCTCGGTCAGCGGGTACACCGCTCCATGCGGCCCCAGTCGAGGCAGTCCGGCATTGGGCATGCACGAGATGTCGATCTTCGCGTGTCGCGACAAATGCCGCAGGTGCTCGCTCATCTCGGCCGGGCCGGTGGCGCAGTTCAAGCCGATCAGGTCGATGCCCAGCGGTTCGAGCGCGGTCAGTGCGGCACCGATCTCCGAACCCAGCAGCATCGTGCCGGTGGTCTCGACGGTCACGTGGGTGATGATCGGCACGGTCCGCTCGGCCTCGGCCATCGCCCGCTGCGAGCCGATGATGGCCGCCTTCGCCTGCAGCAGGTCCTGGACGGTCTCGACGATGATGGCATCGATGCCGCCGTCGAGCATTCCGCGGGCCTGTTGCCGGTATGCCTCGCGAAGATGGCTGAAGGTCGTGTGTCCCAGCGTGGGCAGCTTCGTACCCGGACCCACCGAGCCCAGCACCCAACGCGGCCGCTGCGCTGTGGACCACGTGTCGGCCGACTCACGCGCGATCTGCGCTCCTGCGCGGGCCAGCTCCTCGATCCGGTCGGGAATGTCGTACTCGGCGAGATTGGCCCAGTTGGCGCCGAAGGTGTTCGTCTCGACGGTGTCCGCGCCGGCGTCGAAGGAGGCATCGTGGATCTCGCGTACGACGTCGGGTCTGGTGACGTTGAGAATCTCGTTGCAGCCCTCGAGATCCTGGAAGTCCTGCATG
>JACCTM010000151.1 GCA_013812385.1 Geodermatophilaceae bacterium
GCGCACTGGTCAGTTTCGAGGTGTTCATCCGTCCGGCGATCCGGCTGATGGCCGGCAAACGACAACTGTTCCGCCGTACGGTCCAGGCGCTGTGCCAGGTCGAGCTGGATTCACCGGCCGGCCGTCGCCAGTACCGCCGTGGTCAGGTCATGCGACACCCGGACGGCGGGTACGTCGTGAGCCCGGTCGGCGGCCCGGGCGCGCATCTGCTGGCCAACATGGCGCAGTCCAACAGCCTGATCGTCATCGACCAGAACGTGACCAGGGTGCCGGTGGGGGACCTGGTCACTGTCATCCCGATGCTGCTCGGGTCGTGAACGACTGGGCTGCCTCGGCCCATCCCGGCTGGCCGGTAAAGCTTCATGCGGGACGGGTCAGCCTGCGTCCGCTGCGCCGACGGGACGCGGCCGACTGGGAGCGGTTGCAACTGGCCAACCAGGCCTGGCTTTCCCCCTGGGAGCCCACCGCCCCCTCGACGTGGGCGATCCGGCACAGCCGGAGCAACTTCCGGCGGATGGTCCGGGTGCTGCGTCGGCGGGCCAACGTGGGGCTGTGCCTGCCCTTTGCCGTGCTCATCGACGGTGAGTTCGCCGGCCAGTTGACCGTGGACAACGTCGTACGCGGGGTCCTGCGTAGCGCCCATCTCGGGTACTGGATCGACCAGTCAATGGCCGGTCAGGGACACATGTCGATGGCGGTCGCCGTGGTCGTCGAGCACTGTTTCGGTCCGGTCGGGCTACATCGACTGCAGGCCGACGTACGCCCGGAGAACGCGCCGAGTCGCGCCCTGGTCACCGGCCTGGGCTTTCGTGAAGAGGCCTACTTCGTCCGGTATCTCGACATCGACGGGGAATGGCGTGACCACATCGGGTACGCGCTGACGGTCGAGGACCCTCGGGACAAAGTGCAGGCTGCGCTGCAAGCCCCCCTGCCGCTCGGATGAGCCGCACCAGGGGTGAAATAAGGCTCAACCAGAGATTCAGCCTCACGACACACCGCTGACAATGCCTGGAGCGCAGCCCTGCACTGCTTACCGTGAGCACGCAACGTGCGTGACGGGTGTGACAGGAGGTGCTGGATGGGTTCGGGCGTACTACTGGCCATCCTGGTTGGCCTCTGGTTCGTGGTGCTCGTCCCGATGGTCGTCACCCGTGGAGACCTGGCCCACACATCTGCCGAGCCCACCCGGGTGCTACGCCGGCGCAGCGATCGGAGTGCCATGCCCAGCAATGCCACGTCGCGTCACAACTCGGCCGGCAGCGCCGCGCCGAGCGGCCAGTTCGCGGCCGGCGGTCGAGCCGCCCGCACGGCGAAGGCGCACGAGTTACTCACCGAGCCGATTCCGCGGCTGCCCAAGCGGGTCCCCGGCGCGACAATGAGCACAGCGGCCTCGCTCGGCTCGGAGCGGCCCGTCGCACAGCCCGTCGTCGAGCAGCCGGTAGCCGATTCGCCGGCGCGGGACGAAGCGGACCGTCGCGAGGTCGGCATCCGCGCCCGGCGGCGTCGGATGCTCACCGGTCTGATCGCATTGGCTGTGCTGTGGGCGGGCTTTGCGGCCTTCTGGCAGCCGGTGCTCTGGTGGCCGCAGATCATTCTCGACCTGGCCATCTTCAGCTATCTGGTCTTCCTGCGCTTGGAAGCCCAGCGCGACCAGGACCGGCAGGAGCGCCGCCGGGCCCGTGCCGCTGCCAGGGTGCGGCTTCCGGAGGACCGTACGGAGCGATCGATTCGTCGGCACACCCAGTACCAGGCGCACGTCACCGCGGCGACCGAGCACCAGGCGATCGCCCTGGATGACGACGACCCGAGCTTCGCTCAGATGCCCACGTGGCAACCGGCTGCCGTGCCCGAGCCCGTCGTCGACGATGCGGCGTACTGGTCAGCGCGCAAAGCCGTCTGATCACCCGGGGCTTCGGGAGGTCCGGGGCCGAGGCGACCAACCGGAGTGCGTTACCCTCGGGTCCGCTCTCTTCGGGGGCTGTGGCGCAGCTGGTAGCGCACCTCGTTCGCATCGAGGGGGTCAGGGGTTCGAGTCCCCTCAGCTCCACCCTGTCGTGAGTGTCGCGTGCTGGTTGACGACCTCGACGGTGTCCTACCCGACGAGTGCGGTGTTTCGGCTCACCAGCGCTCCGCCGAACTCAAGCTGCCGGCGTCATGATCTATCGGCGCGCGGCCGGCGGTTCCGGTTCACGACGGCTCGCTGACGTACGCCGGACAACCCGGCCAATCGCGGCCACAGCGCGGCTTCCTCGCGCAGTTGCCGGGCGGCGGCAGATTGGCGTGGGATCTCACAACCCTCAACCGCAGATTCGTGTCGCAGCGAGCCTCATGCCATTGTGGAACGTAATCGTACGATGACTGTCAGACACTATTTGTCAACCAGCCCGCTAGGAGCGGCAGCGGGCTCGACCGTACCCGCTCCCGAAAACCGGTCGCCCTCGCGGCATGCATCTGTGGGTCAGCTCAGACCGGGTGTACGGGGTCCTGACTGACCCCATAAACGGGTTGGGGCGGTGGAGTCCATGACGGGCCACTTTCAAGACCGACGGGGGTGACGAGGTGGACGGGGTCGGTGAGGCCACCACCCCGGCCCAGGTCATGGCGTCGGCGTAAGTGGCGCGTCGTGCCCTCAACGGCGGCCCGAGTGACCAGGTGCCTCGTCGAGATCGATTCCTACGACTCTGGCAACTGCTTCGAGGTCTGCGTCGCAAGTGAGCAGAACCGCAGCATCGAAGTCCGCGACGGCGTCAAAGTGGAGCAGCTCACAACGCAGCAGGAGGCGACGCAGGTCGTACTCCCGCTGGTCACTGCGCGCTCCGGCCAGCACCGTCATCATGACGGGCTCGGTCACGGCGAGCGGACCGCCGGTTTCGATCAGCGCGGTCAGACGTCGGTCGACCGCACTGCCGGGCGCTCGGTCATATTCCACCAAGGCAGATATGTCCGCCAGGATCATGCCGCGCCGCGAGGGGCGTGGTCGGCCGGTGGCTCGTCGATGGCCGTCTCGCCATGCATTTCCAACGCCTTCGCCCGGCTCATCGGCTGGCCGGCGAGATGTCGAAGCGCGAGTTCAACTGCGTCGGTCTCCGTGCGCAGGCCGTAACGAGTCATGATCGTCTGGCGTAGTCAACCTCGATCTCGATGTTCGCCCGCGACCTGCCCAAACGACGATCAAACACCTCGGGTGTACGGGCCTGTGAGACGAATTCAGGCGGTGGGCATGACCGTCATGCGGCGGGCGGCCCGGCGGACCGCGGTGGCAACGGTCCGCTGACGGACACCGGACAGGCCGGCCAGCCGGGGGTGCAGCGCTGCTTCCTCGGAGAGCTGACGGGCGGCGACGAGCAGGGCGGACTCGGGCCGCTGGTCGACCGCGGTTTCGCTCGTCGAATCCTGCGATGCAGTCA
>JACCTM010000160.1 GCA_013812385.1 Geodermatophilaceae bacterium
CGGTCCACCTACCTGCACACCATGGGTGCGCTCATGGCAGACGGTCTCGGCGCCCGGGAGACCGACCGGATCATGCCGGTGGTCCCCATGTTTCACGCCAACGCGTGGGGCCTGGCGCATGCAGGCGTCGCGGTCGGAGCCGACCTCGTGCTGCCAGGACCGGACATGTCTCCGAAGGCACTTGCCTCGCTGATCGCGACTCAGCGCGTCACGATCGCCGCCGGGGTTCCGACGATCTGGATGGGCGTCCTGCCCGAACTCAAGGGCCGCGACATCTCCGCGCTGCGGACCATTCCGTGCGGCGGCTCGGCCGTACCGAAGGCGCTGTCGGAGGCCTACCGAGAGCAGACCGGCATGCCGATCCTGCAGGCCTGGGGCATGACCGAGACCTCGCCGGTGATCAGCGTCGCGCACGTCAAATCGATCCTTGCCGACGCGACCGAGGACGAACGGGCCGACATGCGGGCCACCATCGGGCGGCCGATCTTCGGCTCCGAGATCCGGGTCGTGGACCCGGTGACCCTCGAGCCGGTGCCGCCTGACCGGAAGACCCAGGGCGAGTTGCAGGCCGCCGGGGGCTGGGTGGCCAAGAGCTACTACAACGACGATCGCTCACCGGAGTCGTTCACCGAAGACGGCTGGTTGCGAACCGGTGATGTCGCGACGATGGACGAGCACGGGTACGCCCGGATCGTCGACCGTACGAAGGATGTCGTGAAGTCGGGAGGTGAATGGATCTCCACAGTGGAGCTCGAGAACGAGATCATGGCCCACCCCAAGGTCGCCGAAGCCGCGGTGATCGGGATCCCGCACCCCAAGTGGGACGAACGCCCGCTGGCCTGTGTTGTGGTGAAGGAGGGCGAGGAGATCAGCAAGACAGAGATCCTGAGCTTCCTCGAGGGCCGGATCGCCAAGTGGTGGATGCCAGACGACGTGGTCTTCGTCGACGAGGTTCCCAAGACCTCGGTCGGCAAGTTCTCCAAGAAGACGCTGCGCGAGACCTTTCAGGGTTATGTCCTACCGACCACGGAAGGGCCACCGACCGCGGGAGACAACGACCGAGCGGGTTGACACTCCTGCAGCAAGCGGTCGCCCAGTTCCTCGGGGCTGTCGACGACAGAGATCGCACCGGCGTTGACGAGCTCGTCCGGTTGCGCGTACCCCCAGGACACCCCGATGGTCACCAGGCCGTGGGCGGCGGCTCCCTGCACATCATGCAGCCGGTCGCCGACCATCACCCGCGCGCCGTCGACCCGGCCGAGACGGTCCAGCACCGAGCCGACGACTGCTGCCTTTCCGGTGCGTTCCTGGGCGTGGTCGGCACCGCCGATCACCTCGAAGTAGCCGGCCAGGCCGTTGTCCGTGACGATGACGCGGGCCAGTGACTCCGGTTTGGAGGTCGCGACCGCGAGCCTGATTCCTTTCCTGCGAAGCCGGTCCAGGAGTGCGAGGATCCCGGGATAGGGCCGGGACAGGGAGGCCGCGACCGGGTCGTAGGTACGGCGATACTCCGCAGTCGCCGCCAGCACCTGATCGGCATCCAGGCCCAGGTCAGGCATGAAATCTGCGAACGGCGGGCCGATGTAACCGCGCAGGGCCGCGGGCAGGTGCTCTCGCGCACCGACGCTGGCCAGGGCCGAGGACAGGTGTTCGGTTATGCCGGTGGCCGAGTCGACCAGGGTGCCATCGAGATCGAGCAGGACCGTCCCGGACGCCACGCTGTCCACCGTACGGTTCGTCCTCGCGACAGTCCGGGTCTGTGCCCTCAGTCACCCAGAGCCTTGACTGCGGCGTACGCGCTGCGGATGCACGCCGGAACGCCGACTCCGTCGAAGGCCGCCCCGGCGACAGCCAGGCTCGGGACCTGGCTGACGGCGGCTCGTACCGTGGCGATCCGGTCGAGATGCCCCACGGTGTACTGCGGGAGCCCGCCGCCCCAGCGGGTCACCGAACCCGCGGTCGGCGCCCCCTGCAGACCCAACAGTTCGCGCACCTCCTGTCCGGCGGCAGCCAGAAGATCTGCGTCACTACGTTGCAGAGCACGCTCCTCGCCGGTGCGGCCGACCGACGCGCGGACGAGCACACCCTGCCCGGAAAGGTGCTGCCACTTGTTGGACGAGATCGTCACCGCCTTGACCAACCCGCCGGTCGAAGGCGGCACTAGTAGCCCGCTGCCCGGCGGCAGCGAGGGCTGCGGTGATGCCCATCCCAGCGCGAGGATGGCCATGCTGGCCTGTGGTATCTCGGCCAGGGCGTCGGCGGCGTCGGGGGCCAGCGGACCGAGCAACCGGGCTGCGTTCCGAGGCGGCACGGCGATCAGAACCGCGTCGGCCTCGATGGACCTGGCTGCCGAGGCCGGCCCGCATTCGATGAGGTAGCCGGCCGGCGTCCGGCGGACGGCCCGAACGGTGGTCCTGAGTCGGACCTGCGCGCCGCAGCGGTCGACAAGGGCCTCGGCGAAAGCGGCAAGGCTGCCGCGCAGGGTCGCGAAAACCGGCCCGGCGCCCGGGTCTCGCCGGATCGAGGCTGCCGCTCGCAACACCGAAGGCTCGCGTTCAAGCGCTTGGGCCAGGGCCGGCATCGTGGCCCTGATCGACAGTGCATCGGCACGCCCCGCGTAGACCCCGCCCAGGAGTGGCTCGATCAACAGGTCGACCAACTCGTCGCCCAGTCGCGGCCGAAGGAAGCCGCCCACCGATTCGTCCCCGGTCAGGGCTGGACCGGGTGCGTCCGGCTCGGCACGGATCCGCGCAAGCGATACCGGACTGAACAGTTCGCTGCCAACCAGGTCCTCGACCGAGGCGGGAACCCCGAGCACGGTCCCGGTCGGGATCGGATGGTGACGCCCGTTCACCACGATCGCGGCGGACGTAGTGCTCGGGTGGACGAGGTCCACGGTCAGGCCGATCGCATCGATCAGATCAAGAGCTTCGGGTACGACGGCCAGGACCATCTCGGCGCCCACGTCGTAGCGGTGCCCGGCGAACTCGATCGCGTGCAGCTTGCCGCCGACTCGATCGGCGGCCTCGAGCACCGTGACCTGATCTCCCGGGTGCCGACGGTGGTGCTCGAAGGCTGCGGCCAGGCCGGTGATCCCGGCCCCGATGACCACGAGATGCCGCATCCGCATAACGTCCCATGGTTTTGGCGGCGTCACGAATCGGTCACATCGGCAACCTGTCCGGCAGGAGGGGCGTCTTCACCCACAAGACGACCCCGGAGGTTCTCATGCCTGCACCCGTGACACGGTTCCGATCGATCCATCCGATCCGACTCCGGACCCTTCTCGGCCTACTGGGCCTGGTGCTGACGCTGGTCGCGCTCACCGGCTGTTCCGGAAACGGGCTGGAAGACAGCGGCACCTCAGGCGCCGTTGCTCCGGGTTTTGGGGAGTCCCCGCAGGACATGTCAGCCCCGGATGAGGCGGTCGAGGGAGGTGGCGGTGGCCTCCCGGAGAACGCGCCGGCCGGTGGAGCAGCGCTCACCGAGCAGATCGTGCGGACCGGAGACCTCGCCGTCGACGTGGACGACATCACCGCGGCGGCCAACCGGATCACCGCAGTCGTCGATGCCGCCGGCGGGAGCATCGGGCTGGATCAACGGTACGGCGAGGCCAAGGACGGAAGCGCCGACCTGGTCCTTCGCGTCCCACCGGAGCGCTTCGATGACCTGCTCGAGACCGTCAGCGACCTAGGGGAAGAGCTGTCCCGGTCGGTAGCGGCGCAGGACGTGAGCACGGCCGTGGCAGACGTCGACGCCCGGGTGGAGAGCCTGCGCAACTCCGTGACTCGGCTGTTGGCTCTTGGCGCCCAAGCAGTCTCGGTGAGTGATCTGATCACCATCGAGGCCGAGCTGAGCACCCGTCAGGCAGAGCTCGAATCGCTGCAGGCCCAGCAGCGAGAGTTCTCCGATCAGATCAGCCTGGCCACGCTCAGTGTGTCGCTGACCGCCTCCAGCGAGCCGGAGAGCGATGACACAGGATTCCTGGCCAGCCTCGCAGACGGCTGGAACGGCTTGCTCGACAGCGGCCGCGGCCTGATCTCGCTGCTCGGGCTACTCCTTCCCTGGCTGGCATTGCTCGCCGTGCTGGCGCTGCCGCTGTGGTTCGTCGTACGGCGTCGGCGGGCTGCTTCCGTGCCGGCTGACGCGGTCAGCGAGCCGGTAGCGAGTGCACGAGGTCGACAACCCGAGTGAGCACCTCCGGGTCGGTCTGCGGCAGGACGCCATGCCCCAGATTGAAGATATGCCCCGGTGCGTCACGCCCTTGACCGACGACCTCGCGTACGGCCGCTTCGATCACATCCCAGTCAGCCAGCAAGATGGCCGGATCGAGGTTCCCCTGCACCGGATGCCCAGGTCCGATCCGGCTGACAGCCTGAGCCAGTGGCACCCGCCAGTCGACTCCGACGATCTCTGCTCCGGCCTGAGCCATCAGCCCGAGCAACTCGCCGGTGCCGACGCCGAAGTGGATCCGCGGCACATCGAGATCGTCCAACGACGCGAAAACCCTTCGGCTGTAGGGCAGCACGTAGCGCTCGTAGGCCGCGGCCGGCAGAGCTCCGGCCCAAGAGTCGAACAGCTGCAGCACGCTCGCGCCGGCTGCAGCCTGGACTCTCAGGAACACGCTGGCGTACTCGGCAAGGGCGCTGAGTAGCTCGTCCCAGAGCTCGGGCCGGCCGTACATGAAGGCCTTGGTCAGCGCATGGTCCTTCGACGGACCGCCCTCGATGAGATAGGCGGCGAGGGTGAACGGCGCACCGGAGAACCCGATCAAGGGGGTGCTGTCGAGTTCGGCGACGAGCCGACGTACGGCGGTGCCGAGGAAGTCGAGACCTGCCGGATCGAGCTGAGGTAGCGCTCGGACATCTTCGAGCGAGCGCACCGGAGCCTCGATGACCGGCCCGACGCCGGGCACGATGTCCACGTCGATGCCGGCGACCACCAGTGGGACGACGATGTCGGAGAACAGGATCGCGGCATCTACTCCGTGTCGGCTGACCGGCTGCATGGTCAACTCGGTCACCAGATCCGGATCCTGACAGGCCTGCAGCATCACGGTGCCTTGGCGGCGCGCGCGATACTCCGGAAGGGAGCGTCCGGCCTGGCGCATGAACCAGACCGGAAGGTGGTCTGAGCGCCGCCCGCGGGCGGCGGTCAGTAGCGCGCCGTCGAGACTGTCATTGATTGGCTCGGTGGTGGTCGGCTCGGTGGTGGACATCGCCAGCGATCATCGCAGACCGTGCACCCGGCCGCGGTCCTGTCGGTTGAGGTGGGCACCAGGCCGGAGCACCCCGTGGGCGGGAATGAACAGGTCCGCCTTGCCTGCGGCCCGTTCGGCGCGTCGAGAGTCGCCTCGTGACGCGACCGACCTACGCTCGGAGGTGATGAGCGACGCGCGGTCCAGGCCGCAGGGCCCCGTTCCTGCGGTCTTCAGTGATGCGATCGCCAGCCTGCGCACGGTGCGGCCACGTTTGGAGATCGTTTTCGACGAGATCGCCGGACCTGCCAGGTTGGCGCCGTACTCGCACGCCCTCGGTGCTGAGGTCAGTGTCGACGGTGAGGAGATCGCCACCGGACGGTTGGTCGTGCTGCACGATCCCGACGGCCAGGCTGGCTGGGACGGTGTGCTGCGCATCGTCGGGTTCCTCACCGCCGAGACCGACGCCGCGTTAGCCTCCGACGAGCTGTTCCCCGAGGTCGGCTGGAGCTGGTTGCTCGAGGCGCTGGACAAGCATGGCGCCGGGCACACCGCCGTGGGCGGAACGGTGACCTCCACGCTGTCCACCCGCTTCGGTGACATCGCAGGACCGCAACGCAGCGTCGACGTGGAGATCCGAGCGTCCTGGACCGCGCTGACCTTTGATCTCGCGCCACACCTGCATGCCTGGCTCGACGTCCTCGGCTGCGCAGCGGGACTTCCACCCCCGGGCGTACGCCTGATCAGCCCTTCGCTGACCGACGCCGAATCAGGCAGGTCCCTGCCTCAGTGAGCTCACTCGACAGCTCGGCGGCCCAGCCCGGCGACGCGCGCCCGACCCGGCGTCGCAGAACGCGTGCCCGCGCGGCCCAGACGCATTCGGTTGTCCCTCGCGGCGATCTGGTCGGGCTGGTCGTACCGGCCGGACTGTCCCCCCCATGCGAACCGGGGGATTTGGTCGATGAACTCGATGTGCCGGAGCCCGAGTCCACCGCGGTCGGGCTGACCGAACCCAGAGACGGCGTACCCGAGCCGCTGACCACGGCGGAGCAGGTCCTCGACTACGCCGCACGATTGGCTGCCGGAAGCGGTCCGGTCGCGGTGGATGCCGAGCGCGCTTCGGGCTATCGGTACGGACAGCGCGCCTATCTCGTGCAGATTCGCCGCCGGGGTGTGGGTACGGCCCTGATCGACCCGATCGCCGTACCTGACCTCACTCCCCTACAGCAGGCGATCGGCGACTCCGAGTGGGTGTTGCACGCGGCGAGTCAGGACCTGCTCTGCCTGGGCGAAGTCGGCTTGGTTCCCGCGCTGCTGTTCGACACCGAACTCGGTGCCCGACTGGCGGGGTTCGCCCGCGTCGGTCTCGGCGCCTTGGTCGAGGAACTGCTCGGGCTCCGACTCGAGAAGGGTCATTCGGCCGCGGACTGGAGCACTCGTCCTTTACCGCGGGACTGGCTGATCTATGCCGCGCTCGACGTCGAGGTCCTAATCGAGTTGCGTGACAAGGTTCGCGAACGGCTCGTCGAAACCGGCAAGCTCGCCTGGGCCGAAGAGGAGTTTGCCGCCCTGTTGGCCGCCCCGACGCCTCCGCTGAGGGTCGACCCGTGGCGCCGTACCTCCGGCATGCATTCGTTGCGCAGCCGTCGCCAACTCGCCGCCCTGCGCTCGTTGTGGACGACCCGCGACGAAGTCGCCCGACGCCGCGACATCGCGCCCGGCCGGATCTTGCACGACAGGGTGATGATCGCCGGCGTCCTTGCCGACCCGGCCAGCCCAGAGGCGATGGTGGGCCTGCCGGTGTTTCGTGGTCGGGCGAACCGAAAACTGATCCCGACCTGGTACGGCGCCCTGCAACAGGCCCGCGCGCTGCCCGACAGCGAATTGCCGCCATTGACCCTTCCCGGGAACGGGCCGCCCCCACCGAACCGATGGGCCGAACGGGAGCCAGCCGCGGCTGCACGGTTGGTCGCCGTTCGGAAGGTGATCGCCGAACTCGTCGCCGGCCACGACGTCCCGGCCGAGAACCTGCTCAATCCAGATCTCCTGCGCCGGCTCACCTGGGATCCGCCCACACCGCTGACCGACGAAACGGTGACCCGGCGACTGCGAGACGGGGGCGCCCGGGAGTGGCAGATCGAGCTCACCGCCGCCGCACTCGCGCAGGCCCTGGCCGCCTCTCCGGCACCCGAGCCATCGAGCAGCTGACCCAGTTCTCGCACAACGCCTCGCGGCCGCGTTCCCATCACGGGTGTGGGCGTCGACACTTTGTTACTGGCCAGTAACGAGCGTTACCCTCGCGGGATGCCCCGTCATCTCCGTGAGGTCGTCTTCGTCGACGGCGTGCGTACCCCGTTCGGTAAGGCCGGCGCCAAGGGGCTCTACGCCGAGACCCGCGCCGATGATCTGGTCGTCCGCTGCATCCGCGAGCTGATGCGGCGCAACCCCAGCCTTCCACCCGAGCGAGTGGACGAGGTCGCCATCGCGGCCACCACCCAGATCGGCGATCAGGGCCTGACCATCGGCCGTACCGCCGCGCTGTTGGCCGGACTGCCGCGCAGCGTTCCGGGGTACGCGATCGACCGGATGTGTGCCGGTGCGATGACCGCCGTCACCACAACCGCGAGCGGCATCGCCTTCGGCGCGTACGACGTCGCCGTGGCTGGAGGGGTCGAGCACATGGGCCACCACCCGATGGGTGAGGGCGTCGACCCAAACCCCCGGTTCCTGTCCGAGAAGCTGGTCGACCCCTCGGCACTGGTGATGGGCCAGACCGCGGAGAACCTGCACGACCGATTCCCGCACCTGACCAAGGAGCGCGCCGACGCGTTCGCCGCTGCCAGCCAGGCGAAGTACGCGAAGGCTGTGGCCACCGGCCAGATCGGTCAGGACCTGGTAACCATGGCCACCCGCTCGACGGCCTCCGGGTACGGATTGGCCACCGTCGACGAACCGCCTCGCCCGGAGACCACGGTCGAGGGGCTGTACACACTCAAGACCCCGTTCCGTCCGCACGGCCGGATCACCGCCGGCAACGCCGCCGGGCTCAACGACGGCGCGACCGCCTGCCTGGTCGCGGCCGAGGATGTGGCCCGAGAACTCCATCTCCCAACCGCGATGCGCCTCGTCGGCTACAGCTTCGTCGGCGTCGAGCCCGAGGTGATGGGGATCGGCCCGATCCCGGCCACCGAGAAGGTGCTCCGGAAGACCGGGTTGTCCATCGAGGACATCGGGGCGTTCGAGCTCAACGAGGCCTTCGCCGTACAGGTATTGGCCTTTCTCGACCACTTCGGGATCGCCGACGACGACGAGCGGGTGAACCCGTGGGGCGGCGCGATCGCCGTCGGCCACCCGCTGGCCTCCTCCGGTGTCCGGCTGATGACCCAGCTGGCCCGTCAGTTCGTCGAGCGTCCCGAGGTGCAGTACGGATTGACCGCGATGTGCATCGGGATCGGCATGGGAGGCAGCGTGATCTGGGAGAACCCCGCGTACAACGCCAGTACGGGAGCCCGCTCGTGACCGCCGCGCTGGCCTACCCGGACGAGGTGGTGACCTCCGCGTACGTGCGCTACCTCGCGGTCCCGGGACTCGAGGGCGGGCTCGCCCTGATCACGATCGACAACGGGCTGGACCACACTCGGCCGACGACGTTCGGCCCGGCGGGGCTGGCCAATCTCGCCGCTGCCCTTGACCAGATCGAAGCCCGCTCCCCCGCCCCCAGCGCGATCGCGGTGACCGGCAAGCCGTTCATCTTCGCCGTCGGCGCCGACCTGTCCGGCATCGCCTTGATCGACACCCTCGACAAGGCCCTCGAGATCGGGCGCCTGGGCCACGAGGTCTTCGCCCGGTTGAAGAACTCGACCATCCCCACTTTCGCGTTCATCAACGGTGCGGCCATGGGCGGCGGGGTCGAGCTTGCTTTGCACTGCCACTACCGGACCCTGTGTACCGGCGCCGCGGCCATTGCGCTGCCGGAGTGCTTCCTCGGCATTGTGCCCGGCTGGGGCGGAACTCAGTTGCTTCCCAACCTGATCGGGGCCGACAGCGCAGTCACGGTGATCCTGGACAACGCCCTCAACCAGAACCGCATGCTCAACGCCGGCCAAGCCGCCAACCTCGGGCTGTCCGACGTCTGCTTCGAACCGGCGGACTTCCTAGAACGCTCGATCGAGTGGGCCACAGGCGTTCTCAGCGGTGCGACGTCGATCAGCCGGCCGGACATAGATCGCGGCCAAGCTTGGACCGCGGCCCTGGACCGCGGTCGTGCCTTGGTCGACGCCAAGTTCCATGGCGCGACGCCGGCGCCGTACAGAGCGTTGGAATTGCTGGAACTGGCCCGCAGCGGATGCGAGGGAGAGCAGTTCCTGGCCGGTACGGCCGCCGAGGACGAGGCACTCGCCGATCTGTTGATGAGCGACGAGCTGCGGTCGGGCCTCTACGCCTTCGACCTGGTCCAAAAGCGGGCGAAGCGGCCGGTCGGCGTACCCGACAAGAATCTCGCGCGCCCGGTGACCAAGGTCGGCATCGTCGGCGCCGGGCTGATGGCGGGCCAGCTGGCTCTGCTGCTCGCCCGACGCCTCGAGGTGCCGGTGGTTCTCAACGACCTCGATCAGGAGCGCCTCGACCGCGGGGTCGGGTATGTGCACGGCGAGATCGACAAGCTACTCGGCAAGGGGCGGGTCTCCGCTGACAAGGCGAACCGGCTCAAGGGGCTGGTGTCCGGCTCCCTGACGAAGGACGCCTTCGCCGATGCCGATTTCGTCCTGGAGGCCGTCTTCGAGGACCTGTCGGTCAAGAAGCAGGTGTTCGCCGAGGTGGAGGCCGTCGTCGGGCCGGACTGCATTCTCGCGACGAACACGTCGTCGCTGTCCATCACCGAGATGGCCGCCGATCTCACCCATCCGGCGAGGGTCGTGGGCTTTCACTTCTTCAACCCGGTCGCGATCCTCCCGCTGCTCGAGATAGTGCACGGGGCCAAGACCGACGAGGCCACGCTGGCAACGGCTTTCGCGGTGGGCAAGATCCTGAAGAAGAGCGCTGTACTGGTCCAGGACGCACCGGCCTTCGTGGTGAACCGTCTGCTGACCCGCTTCCTCGGAGAGGTCACCACCGCTGTCGACCGAGGTACACCGATCGAGGTCGCCGACCGGGCGCTGGAGCCGCTGGGTCTGCCGATGAGCCCCTTTCTCTTGCTGCAGTTGGTCGGCCCCGCGGTTGCCCTGCACACCAGCGAGACACTGCACGCTGCGTTTCCTGATCGCTTCGGCGTCAGCGAGAACCTTCGCCGACTGGTCGAGGCAGGAAAGTCCGGCGTGTACGTGTGGGACGAGTCAGGTCAGCACGTGGACCCGGAGGTGGCGGCGCTGTTCGCGGGTGCCGATGCACCGATGAGCGAAAACGAGGTACGCCACGCCGCACTCGAGGCGATGGCCCAGGAGATCCGGCTGATGCTGGACGAGGGCGTCGTCGCGCAGCCCCAGGACATCGACCTGTGTCTGTTGCTCGGCGCCGGTTGGCCATTTCACCTCGGTGGGATCACGCCGTACCTCGACCGTGAAGGCATCAGCGAGAAGGTCACCGCTCAGCGCTTCCTCCCGCTCGGCACCGCCAGCCTCCCGACGCCGGCGTAACTGGTCCAGAACGGGGAATCGTGCTGTCGCAGATCTGGCCGAGGTCAGCCGGCGGCGCGCTGTCGGTGTCGCGCCGGCACGTGGGTCATGAGGAAGTCCACTTGGGCCGAAACCGACTTCTCGAACATCTCGCCGGCGTAGATGTCGAAATGACCCGACGGCAGGACCAAGACCTGAGCAAGCCGGCCGGCCTTCTTGGCAGCGGCTCGAACGGACTTCGTCGGGGCGATGTTGTCCCGCTCTGCCAGAACGACCAACAGTGGGCAGCGCAGCTTGCTCGCTGAGGTCACCGGACGGTTCAGCGGGATGAACATGATGCCGCGGGCGCACATCTCGTTGCGGAATGTCGGGCCCATGATGGCCTGGTATCCCATCTCGGCGCCCTCGGCGGTGATCGCCGCCAGTGACCCCGCAGGCCCGACGATCGGTACCACGTGAGGGGGACGCCCGCGCACCGCACGAGCCAGGTCCCGGATGGAATGTCCGGTGAGCTTGAGTAGCTGTACCACCCCGGCGTAGCGCGCGATCTCCAGGAGAGCGGCAAGCCCGTCCATCGCTGCGCCCTGCGAGATTACCGCAGCGACTCGGCCGTCCTTGACCGCAACTGGAAGTACGTGGCCGCCGGAATACGAGCTGCCCCACGGGACGATCCGATCCGGGTCGACATCCGGCAGGCTGCGGGCGTACGCGATCGCCGAGTGGTAGTCCGCGCGGTGTCGCCAGTGCGCGACGTCCTGTCGAGGTGTGCCGTCGGAGGTGCCGAACCCGCGATAGTCGAACATCAGGACATCGGCGCCCACAGCTGCGAACCGGTCGGCAAAGGGCCGCAGGCCAGCATCGCGGGTGGCTCCGAACCCGTGCCCCATCACGACGCACGGCCGGGCGGCTGCCGTGGTCAACGGCGCACTTGCCGACGTCACATATGTTGCTGCACACCGGGTTCCATGGCTGGCAAAGCTGCGGTCGCTGGCATTCACTGATCGGTTCCCTCCCTCAGGGGAAGGTCCCCAGCAAAGAGCCTACTCTCGGATCGACGTTTCTCCGTCATGCGACCGGAAGCCTGACCCGCACTTCCAAACCACCGGAGGCCAGGGCGATCAAGTCCACCGCGCCATGGTGGGCTAGGACCACTGCGCGCACGATCGACAGACCGAGCCCCGTCCCCCGAACGCCCGACCGGCCGGCGCCTCCGCGGCGGAACGGGGTGAGCAGGTCCCCGACTTCGGACTGCTCGAAGCTCGCGCCGGTGTTGGACACGGTGATGCAGGCCATCCCGTCGATGTGTCCGCTGCGAATGGCCAGGGCCCCGCCGGCGATGTTGTGCCGTACCGCATTTTCCACGAGGTTGCCCACCAGCCGGGACAGCAGTTCGGGGTCGCCGACCGTACGGGCCGGATCGAGCACCGAGTCGACGCGAAGCTCACGCTCGGTCGTCTCCGACCCAACCGCGGCAAGGGCCCCCGGAACGAGCGCGGCCAGGTCGACCGGTTCCCGAGTCGTGAGGACTCCCTTCTCGGCCTCGGCCTCACTGCGGGCAAGCACCAGCAAGGACTCGACGAGCGCATCCGCGCGGATCGTGGCCTCGCGGACGATCTCGGCGGAGGTTCGCAACTCCTCGACAGTGGCGCGCGGATCGCTCAAGGCCACGTCCACTTCGGCGCGGATGAGGGTCAATGGCGTACGCAACTCATGACTGGCGTTGGCGGCGAAGCGTTGCTGGCCGGCGAAGGCGGCATCGAGGCGACCGACCATCTGGTCGAAGGCGTCGGCAAGTTCGGCCAGTTCGTCCCGTGGTCCCCGATAGGCGATCCGTTCCCGCAGTGTCGCCGTGGAAAGGCGTCGTGCAGTATCGGTCAGTTCGCTGACCGGGCGCAACACCCGACCGGCCAGCAGATAACTGGCCGCGGCACCGGCGAGAACGACGAACCCGAATGCCAGGCCGCCAGTGCGCAAAATCGCGTCCCGCGCCTGATCGCGCAGCGCCTCTTGGACAGCACCGGCCGACACGGTGACGGTGGAACCATCGGAGGTCACGATCCCGACCTCGGTGTCGGGCGGCAGACCGGGAGTGGCAGCGACGGTCTGGTCGGCCACCAGGACGGCCACGGTCAGCAGGAGCGCCGCGGCCACAGTCAGCAGAGCGCCATAGGCCAGCGCGAGGCGCCACCGCAGTGAGACTCGCATGCCGACAGCCTGCCCCGCGGGCTCAGACCGGATCGGCGACGATGCGGTAGCCCGATCCGACCACGGTGTCCACGATGGCCGGCTCCCCCAGCTTGCGGCGCATCGTCATGATCGTGACTCGTACGGTCGTGGTGAACGGGTCAGCATGCTCGTCCCAGACCTTCTCCAGGAGTTCCTCGCTTGAGACGACACCACCCTTGGCCCGCAACAACATCTCCAGGACCCCAAACTCCTTGCGGGTCAAGTCGACCGGCGTGTTGGCGCGTTGTACGACCCGCCTGGCGGGGTCGAGGACCAAGTCTCCAGCTGCCAACACCGGCGGGGCCGCCGGTGTGGCCCGGCGTCCGAGCGCCCGAATCCGGGCCACCAGTTCGGCGAAGGCGAACGGCTTGGACAGGTAGTCATCGGCGCCCAGGGACAGCCCGTCGACGCGGTCCCGGACAGTGCCACTGGCGGTCAGCATCAGGACCCGGGTGAGGGTGCCCGAACCGGCCAGTTGGCGCATCACCTCATCGCCCGACATCCCCGGCAGATCCCGATCGAGGACGACGACGTCGTAGTTGGTGTAGGACCACTTCTCGTGGCCTTCGACGCCGTCGTAGGCAACGTCGACCGCCATTCCCTCCCGGCGTAGGCCGCGGGCCAGCGTGTCGGCAAGCTGTTTCTCGTCTTCCACGAGCAGGACGCGCATGTGACTAGGACGGTGCGGAGCGGGTCACCGGCTCCGTCGATCGGGATCTAGATTTCGACCCTGACGAGTTCAGATCGACAAGCGATCCGAACACGACGTCGGAGCCTGTGTCCTTTTCGCCATGCCCGAGCCCGGCGAGAGCCGCAGCGATCGAACGGTGCAGCCCCGCGGCGTCCAGACCCGCATCGGTCAACAGTCCGGCTCGCTTGCCGACCGGCAGGAATTCCTGCTCCAAACCGAGGGTGAGCACCATCGAAGCGCAGCGCTCTTGGCGTAGTACGCGCGCGCAGGATGCTCCGAACCCGCCATTGAGCCCGCCGTCCTCGGCCGTGACGACGAGCCGTGACAACTCGGCCAGCTCGACCAGGGCCGGCGGTAGTGGGGATATCCAGATGGGTGCGACGACGCGTACCGAGATGTCTTCGTACGCACAGCGCTGCGCGGCATCGACGGCCCCAGCGGCCAACGGTCCGAGGGCGATGATCAGTACGTCGGTGGTCGCCGTGGAAGAGGGCTCGTAGAGTACGTCGACCGAGGCGCTCAGGTCGTTGGCGTCCCCGACCGTACGAACTGCTGGAAGGTCCTGCGCCAAGCTGCCTTTGGGAAATCGAAGCGCAGAGGGCCCGTCCGATAGGTCCACCGAGGCTCGAAGTGCTGCGCGCAAGGTCGGGGCATCACGCGGTACGGCGATCCGCATACCGGGTACGACACCGAGGATCGAGAGGTCCCACATTCCGTTGTGCGAGGGCCCGTCGTCACCGGTGATGCCGGCCCGATCCAAGACAAAGGTGACCGGAAGCTGGTGCAGCGCTACGTCCAACAGCATCTGATCGAAGGCCCGGTTGAGAAAGGTGGCGTAGATGGCAACGACGGGATGCAGCCCCCCCATCGCCATCCCGGCCGCCGACGTGACCGCATGCTGTTCTGCGATGCCGACGTCGAAAGTGCGGTCCGGGTAGGCCTCGGCGAAGGCGGCAAGCCCGGTGGGGTACAGCATCGCCGCTGTGATCGCGACGACGTCGCTGCGGGCTGCTCCGATGCGAACCAGTTCGTCGGAGAACGCGTCGGTCCAGGTGGGCCCGGACGCCAGGGTGAGCATCCCGTTGTCCGGGTCGAAGGCGCCTCTGCTGTGCCAGGCATCCTCCTGGTCGGCCTGCGCCGGGGCGTACCCGAAGCCCTTGGTGGTCACGCAGTGCACGATCACTGGAGCGCCGAAGTCCCTGGCCCGGCGAAAGGCCGATTCGAGGGCCCCGATGTCGTGGCCGTCCACGGCACCGACGTATTTCAGTCCCAGGTCCTCGAACATCCCCTGTGGGGCCAGGACGTCCTTGATGCCCTTCTTCATGCCGTGCAGGGCGTCGTAGAGGGCCGGCCCGACCATCGGCGTACGGCCGAGGGACTTCTTGATCCCTTCCAGCATGTCCTCGTACCCGGGCCGCAACCGCAGTGAGGCCAGCCGGTCAGCCAGGCCGCCGATCGTCGGTGAATACGAGCGCCCGTTGTCGTTGACTACGATAATCACCGGCCGGTCCTTTGCCGCGGCGATGTTGTTCAGCGCCTCCCAGCACATTCCGCCGGTCAGCGCGCCGTCCCCGACCACGGCGATCACTGGTCTGCTGTCTCCGCGTACGGCGAAGGCCTTCGCCATCCCGTCGGCATAGGACAGCGCGGTGGAGGCATGCGAGTTCTCCACCCAGTCGTGCTCGGACTCCTCCTGGGAGGGATAACCGGACAGGCCGCCCGCAGCCTTCAGCCGTTCGAAGCCGCCCTGCCTCCCGGTGAGGATCTTGTGGACATAGCACTGGTGGCCGGTGTCGAAGATGATCGGCTCACGCGGAGAATGAAAGACTCGATGCAGGGCGATGGTGAGTTCCACCGCTCCGAGATTGGGCCCCAGATGACCTCCGGTGAGGGCACAACTTCGGACCAGAAAGTCGCGGATCTCGGTGGCCAAGGCTGGCAACTGGTCGGTGGGCAACGCCCGTAGCTCGGCCGGGCTGGTGATCGTCGGCAACAGCGGCACGACGTGCTTCGCCCCCTGCTCTTCCTCGTTTCGTTCTCCCCACGGCCGGTGGCCCGGCGGAGTTCCGAGTGTAGTCGCGGCCCGACGACTGCTCGGGTGACGCGCTCACAGATGCATCCGTCACAACCGAGGAACCCAACGTTCGCCGCGAAGCGCGGCCGAGACGACCTCGATCGAACGGGCCACCGCCGCTACCCGGGACCCCTCCCGCTCGTAGGCATCCATGGCTGCATCGAGCGCCCCAGCCGGGAGTTGATCACCGAGGTCGACCCGCAAGGAGCGCCACCCGCTGCGGGCAGCCTCGAGGGCCGCCCTGGTGTGGTCGGCGGCGAACCGGGCCAATAGGACGGGATAGCGCCGCAACACGTCGTAGCGGCGGTACTCCGGCGGCACCTGGTCGAGCAGCCATCGGGTAGCGCTGGCCTCCCAGTCCGGCGTACCGGGCGCCCAGACGGCCGGCGGCCAGTTCGGCGGCAGGTCCCGGTAGGTCATACCTGCGATTGTGGCCCCCGCTCACGACGGCCGCAGACCAACTGCGTGCCGAGCGACGGGTAACCGGTCGCAAACGACAGTCATCGGCCTTGGGAGTTGTCGTTTGTGACCGGTTACCTGAGATCAGCGTCCTCGCTGGGCAGTCCAACCACCTCGTCGTCGTCGATGTAGATGGCCCCTTCGCTGGGCGCTAGCGGAGCGAGGTCGAAGGGCCGGACCACCCGCCTGGAAGCGATTCGCCAAACACCCGATTCGCGCTGGTAGGCATCCTCATAGGTGGCGGCGCCGACGATCCAACGCCCGTCACCGAGTTGCACCATCACGGTTACGTCGGCTCGCCCGGATGCGTGATCACCTTCGATGTCGACGACGTGATTGGACGTGGCGTGCTGCATGATCGGGAACGCGTCCCACTGGGCCTGCACGGCGGCGCAGATGTTCTGCACACGGTAAAGGTGCGATCGGGCTTGGTCTCCCAGCTGGCATCCGGCGTCCAGACCGCCGCTCGGCGATCGCGATCCCGCTCATCGGCCCCAATGCAGTACTCGTGGGCCAGACGATGGAGGGCCACCTGAGCCTCGAGCCGGTCCAGGCGTTGGCTGAGGCTGCGCACAGCCGCGTTATCGATGTCCATCCCGGTGAGCGTTGCAGACACATCGTTTCATCGCCGCGGACAACCGGTCACAAACGACAGGCATCGGCCGTTGGCAATCTTCGTATGTGACCGGTCACCCGGCAAGGTTTGCGCTGAGTCCGAGTCTGGCGCGGAATCGCCCCATCCCTGCCGCGGTGAAGGCCGAGTCCTGCATCAGCGAGTACCAGGTGTCGAGGCGACCGGGGTCGTCCGGACGACCGAGCGCTTGGTCGGCATCTCGCAGGATCAGCTGCGGCTGACGTCTGACCGTCGTTGCCGAGTAGCTGTAGAGAACCCAGCCGAGCGCCTGCAACCACCTGTCCCTGGCGCGGTCGCGCTCATACTGCCTTGCATCGCGATGGTGTGCCCCGTCGTACTCGACCAATCGGCGGGTTCCCACGATCCGCAGGTCGGCGCGGGCGCCCAGCTGACCGTGCTCATCCAGGATCGGTGCCTGCACGTCGACCGGAACCTCGCATGTCGTGTGCAGCAATCGAAGCAGCGTTTCCCATGGTGATTCTGATCGCCCGTCAAGCATGGACAGTGCCCTACGAAGGACAGGAGCACCGCGACGTCGCTTCGCGGCTGCACGTGCCAATTCATCCAACGTGACGTCTCCGACGTGGAGCGCGCTGTCGCACAGGATGACGAGGTCGAGAAGGCCGAGATGGCGGGCGGTGGCGAGCAGGATCTCGGCGGGTTCGCTGATCGGCAGGCCGTCGATCCACCCGTACGGGATGTCGCTCGTGTGTCGGGTCACGTGCAATCCGGACCGCCGCGGCCGCCATCCGGCATCGGGTACGGCAAGGAACACAGGAAGGTCGCGGGGTAGTGGCGGAAGCCACCAGCCACGCAGCGCTGCCGCCGTGAGATGCGTGAATGCGGCACCCGGTGGGACGAGCAGGGACCACGCGCGCAGTTCGGCGATGTCTCGGACGCCGTTCGGCACGGCCGGATAGAGCGAGCTTGTCCGCTGCCTGTAGCGATCGAGCACGGCGCTGGCGGCTTGGGGATGGGAGTTCTGGGAACATCCGGGCGATGGCAGATGGAGGCCATGACTGACCCGACGCCATGCACGCCGGCGAACCCGTCCACGGACCGGCATGCTGGCGATGTCACCTGAACCCTCGGCCGCGGCCACACGTCCAGGATTGCCGACCTGCGCAGCGTCCGGCATGAGGTTGCCGGTTATGTGGACGGCCAGGCGGCCTGTGCATCCGGTAACCGGTCACAGACGACAACTCC